>CAJQHM010000124.1 GCA_905478195.1 uncultured Pseudomonadales bacterium | reverse complement strand
CAGATCGGAGATGTCTGCCGCCAGATTTTCGGCAGAAATATCATTCGGCATGTCTACAATCTGCACCTGATAACTCGTGCCCATGGTAAAGCCATTCAACCGCTGAATTTCTTCACCATCGCTACCGAAGAAAAATACAAAGCTCAGGAACAGGACCAAGAAGGTCGCAGAGAAGCTGTGATGTTTGAGCAATTCAATCATGTGGTATAATCCTTGAAGGAAAAGTAAACAGTTTTCCGATCGCAATCACGTCTTGATTAATAAGCGACCAGATTAGTTTGCCGATTCCAGCAGGTCACAAATAGTGCAAATGGGTACCCGTCAGACCTGAAGGATGTGCCCCTCTGAATTCCTGTGCTTTGAGATTGCTCGCAAAGGCTTTCTCTTTAAGCTGCGCGTCTACCTTACGGTCACCCCAGACATAGGTCTTATGCTGAGGCAATGTAGATAACAGGTTCAAACCGAGAACAAAGTGTGGAATCCCATCTCTGGGCACTACGGTGGGCTGCGCGGCTAGCTGGTTGGTATCCATGGCATTGATAAAAAGCGAATGTGCCTGCCGAGTCGGATCTGGCACTTTGCTGAACGGACCTGTTCGAATGCCAGTCCACAGACTGAATGCAAGCAGGTCCTCAATAATAGTGTCACGCGGAAGATTGCTCATAGCAGGTTCGGTATAGCTATTCCGCGATACCTGTTCATCACCCTTCCCATCTTGCTCTAATTCAATGAGCACTGACTGCAGTTTTCGTTGATGACCGCGTTTGATGAGACTGGCTCGCCCGCAGCCAGGAAATGTAAACATCACAGAAGGGTTTTTCTTATCGGGAAACAGGGGCTGACCCAGAATCACCTTACTGCCTTCGGCAACGAGCATCGTCGGCTTCATGCACACAGAATAGCAACCTAGAAGTGCAACTGTCCGCGTCGACCGAGCCTTTTCTTGCTCCTGCTCTGGGGCTCTGGAAATCGTTAGAGTCAGTCCGCATTTTGTTCTGATCATTAAGTCTATCTAGGCGCTGAGAAACGAGTTGACGGTCCGAAAAAATAAACGACAACCGTTGCCAAGACCACGAGATAACAACGACGAAAAATTAAGTGCTATTGGAATCCACTGGCGGTATTTCAAGCGGGGCGAATTATAGGTCTAAGCCCCCGAAATAGCCAACTCTTGCGACAAATGATTTGGACAGCTATTCCTCTAGGGGATATTGCTGGTAGATGATACCCGCCATCTTGTAAACCATCCTTCCTACTTGGCAACAATAGCCAAATTCGTTGTCATACCACAGATAGAGAACGACGTGATTATCGTTAACGATCGTGGCGTTACTATCTACGATTCCGGCCTCTCTGCTACCGACGAAGTCACTCGACACCGCATCGGGAGATTCTGTATAGCTAATTTGATTCTGCAGCTTGGAATGCAGGGCAATATCGCGCAAGAATTCATTGAGTTCGTCTCGCGTAGTCCCCTTTTCCAGGGTCAGATTCATAATAGCCATCGACACGTTGGGAATCGGCACGCGGATCGCATTGCCGGTTAATTTACCCTCTAGCTCGGGCACTGCCTTTACTACAGCCTTAGCGGCACCGGTCTCGGTAAGAACCATATTCAGCACAGCGGAACGGCCTCGACGACTGCCTTTGTGGAAATTATCGATTAGGTTCTGGTCATTGGTATAAGCGTGAACCGTCTCAACGTGCCCTTGTACGATACCGAACTTATCATTGACCACCTTCAGCACTGGCGCAATGGCATTCGTGGTGCACGAGGCTGCCGTGATGATAGTATCATCCGGGCTGATCTCGTCGTCGTTGATACCATAGACGATATTCTTGATATCGCCCTTTCCTGGTGCAGTTAACAGTACTTTCGCGGCACCCTCAGACTTAAGATGTCGAGACAGGCCCTCACGATCACGCCACATACCGGTGTTGTCAATAATGAGGGCATCCTCGATGCCATATTGACTATAGTCGATCTCCTCCGGACTATTGGCATAGATAACCTTAATCTCATTGCCGTTGGCAATGAGACTATTGCTCTTCTCATCAACCCGCACTGTGCCTTGAAAGGCACCATGGACCGAATCGTGCATGAACAGGCTCGCGCGTTTCTGCAAGTCGCCTTCGTCGCCCGGACGCACGACGATAGCCTTGAGCTGCATAATCTCGGCCGTACTGGTACGCTCTATCAGCAATCTGGCCATCAGTCTGCCGATACGGCCAAAGCCATATAAGACGACGTGTTGACACTTCTTGACCGGCTTCTCATTGACGCCGTCCAGATAAGCTAGCTCGCCCTGAACAAATTCATCCACGCCAAGGGCTGCATCACCCTTGTCTTGAAGATGCTCCATGAAACGGACGGTCAGTTTGCCCAGATCAATCTGCACATGCCACAGGTCTAACTTGGCCAAGGCCATTAATACCGGATGGGATTCGAATTCCGACATCTCGTTGCGCTCTACCTGACGAACGAAACGATGCGCCTTCATAATAAAAGTCACAGATCTGTTATGCAGCGGTCTGCCATAGATAAACATACCGACGTTTTTCTGACTGAAAAGCCGACCGAGAACAGGAATCATTTCCTGCACCAATGCTTCGCGCTGTTTCCAGTTACCGAAGTAATCATCTACGCTTGGACGGACCACAAAAACCCCTTTTCTTTCCAATTAAATTGCTAGCTGTAAAAACGCGGCTATTATCTTGTGAAAGCATAGCCAGTGCAACCGAAGTGACACTATCAGGGCGATAGATTGAAGAATATATTCATGCCTGATTAGTCAGGTGATTTGCTATACAATTGCCGGCTGTTTTCCAGTTCGCCCCAGCGACTGCCGAATTCCCAAATTTCCGGTTCAGCGACGCGCAAGTATCAATATCTATCCATGGCAACTATTTTTAATCCTCCTCTGCCCCGAGACCCGCAACTGGCTAGTCACTGGCAGACAACCTTTGGCTCCGCCACCAGCCTCGCGCTGGCCAACGCTGCCACCAACAGCAGCGGCCCGCTGCTTTTGGTCTGCCAGGACACCGAGTCGGCAGAACAATTCAAGCGCGAGCTGCGCTATTTCTGTGCAAAATTGCCAAACAAAGCTGAACCCCTGCAGGTATTTAGCCTTCCCGATTGGGAGACCCTACCCTACGATAATTTTTCACCGCACCAGGATATAGTTTCTGACCGTTTAAGCGCTCTGTTTCACCTGCCGGAACTGCAACAGGGAATTCTGGTCACCTCGATTGGCAGCTTGATGCATAAACTGCCGCCAATGAAATATATACGAAGCAATAGCCTGGATTTAGCTGTCGGCCAGACGCTCTCCATTCAGAAGATGCGCTCACGACTCGTCGATGCCGGCTATCAATCCGTAGATTCGGTCTTTGAGCACGGCGAATTCGCTGTCAGGGGCTCGATACTCGACATCTTTCCCATGGGGAGCCGCTTCCCCTATCGCATCGACCTACTGGACGAAGAGATCGAGACGCTGCGCATCTTCAACCCTGAGACCCAGCGCTCTGACCAGAGAATAGAGCAGGTCAAACTCCTACCTGGACGCGAATATCCGCTAGACGCCAAGGGGATCACCGCCTTTCGCAGTAATTTCAGAGAGAGATTCGACATAGACCTGCGCCAATGCCCCATCTACCAAGATGTTAGCGACGGTATCAGTTCACCAGGCCTTGAGTACTATCTTGCCCTGTTCTATGAGAGGCTGGATTCCCTATTCGAATTTCTGCCAGAGAATACGACCTATTGCAAAATTGGCGATCTCGCCACGGCAGGACAGGCCTTCTGGCAGGATATCCAACGCCGCTATGAAGACCGACAGATAGATCACTTTCGACCTATCCTGCCCCCGGACGATATCTTCCTGACTATCGATACGGTGCTCTCGAAACTAAAACAGTTCCGGCAGATAAGTTTCAAATCCAGCAGCGGCGCAACCTCTTTACGCAGCCTGCAGCTACCCGAACTGAGCAGCGATGCAAAACTGAAGAGACCGTTCCTCGCCGTCGAGGAGTTCATCGAGAATAACCCCGATCACCGCATCGTCTTCTGCGCAGAATCTGCCGGCAGACGCGAGACGCTTCTGGAAGTGTTGAAGCAGATCGCTATAAAACCCGAGCAGTTCGACCACCTGCAGGATTTTGCCGATTCAAGCAGCGTCTTCGGCATCATTGTCGCGCCTCTGGACCAGGGCCTGTGGCTGGAAGACGATAAGCTATTTCTCATTACCGAGGCGCAGCTGTTTGGCAACCGAATAGCCCAGCGACGCAGACGCAACAAAAACCAGAGCAATACCGACTTCATCGTCAAGAGCCTGACAGAATTACGCATCGGTGATGCCGTGGTGCATTTGGATCACGGCGTAGGTAGATACCGCGGGCTGCAGACTATTAATACCGACGGGCAAGACACCGAGTTTCTGACACTGGAGTATGCTAATGCGGCAAAGCTCTATGTTCCCGTGGCTGCTCTACATCTGATAAGTCGTTATGGCGGCTCCGAACAGGACTCGGCACCGCTGAACTCTCTAGGCACCGACCAATGGCAGAAGACGAAGCGCAAGGCTGCAGAAAAGATTCGAGACGTTGCAGCCGAATTACTCGACATCTATGCACAGCGCGAAGCCAAAAAAGGTTACAAATACAAGTTCAGCGGCGATGACTACGACAAGTTTGCCGCCAGCTTTCCCTTCGAAGAAACTGCCGACCAAGAGAACGCTATCGAAGCCGTTCTGGACGATATGAAGAATGGCAGATCCATGGATCGGCTGGTATGTGGAGATGTGGGGTTTGGTAAGACCGAGGTTGCGATGAGGGCTGCGTTCGTAGCGGTGCAAAATGACAAACAGGTTGCCCTGCTGGTACCTACCACCCTGCTCGCCCAACAACACTTCGAGAGCTTTAAAGACCGCTTCGCGGATTGGCCTATCGTGGTTGATGTGATCTCGCGTTTCAAGTCGACCGGCGAACAGAATGAGACTCTGAAGAAAGTAAAGGCTGGCAAGGTCGATGTACTCATTGGCACGCACAAACTCCTGCACGGCGATATAGACTACAGCAACCTCGGTATGCTTATCATCGATGAAGAACATCGTTTCGGTGTACGCCAGAAAGAAAAACTCAAGGCACTGCGAGCCAACGTGGACATCCTCACACTAACCGCCACGCCAATTCCAAGAACGCTTAACATGGCACTTTCGGGGATAAGGGATCTCTCGCTCATCGTTACACCTCCCGCGCGCCGATTGTCCGTAAAGACATTTGTAAGACAAGAGCAGGACAGTCTAATTATCGAAGCAGTATCTAGAGAACTGCAGCGCGGCGGACAAGTTTTCTACCTCCATAATGAAGTAAAGTCGATTGAGAATACCGCCGAGCACCTGCGCAATATTATTCCACAGGCTCGTATCTGCGTTGCCCATGGACAGATGGCAGAGAGCGACCTTGAGAAGGTCATGGCCGATTTCTATCACAAACGCTACAACATTCTTGTCTGCACCACTATTATTGAGACAGGTATCGACATCCCCAGCGCGAATACCATAATCATTCATCGCGCCGACAAGTTCGGTTTAGCCCAGCTGCATCAGCTGCGAGGACGAGTCGGTCGATCGCACCATCAGGCCTATGCCTATATGTTGTTGCCCAACGACGGCAAGCTTAGCGCGGATGCAAACAAACGTATCGAGGCTATACAGTCGGCCACCACCCTGGGCGCCGGATTTACATTGGCCAGTCATGACCTGGAGATTCGCGGGGCCGGCGAACTACTAGGCGACGAACAGAGTGGTCATATGCAGAAGATTGGCTTCTCACTCTACACGGAAATGCTGGAACAGGCAGTTGCCGCCATCAAGTCTGGTCGCCGCCCCGATTTGGACATGGATCTGGACAAGTCTATCGATGTCAATCTTCGCATCCCTGCGCTGATACCCGAAAACTATTTACCGGACGTTCATGTCCGGCTAATCATGTACAAGAGAATATCCGCCTCTGTTGATGACAGCGACCTGCAGGAATTACAGGTAGAGATGATCGATCGCTTCGGCCTCTTACCGAAGCCATTAAAACTCTTGTTCCGGCTGACTCAACTGAAACTCAAGGCAGAAAAATACGGCATCAAAAAAATCGATGCCAACGTGAAAAGCGGCCGTATAGAATTCATGGCACAGACGGCTATCGACCCTATGTCCCTGGTGCAGATGATTCAGAACGATCCACAGACCTACAAACTAGGCGGTGCAAATACTCTGCAATTTACTCACAACTGCGAAGAGGCCGATGATAAACTGGACTTCATTAGCGAATTGCTGGATAACTTTACACTCATGGAACAGAAAGCGGCATAGCCCCGACACTTCATGCAGCCCTTAACAAAAAAGCACAGCTATTTTTTAATCATGCCGTTGCCACGGACTGCACTATTTTATCTGCTGACTGGCGGGCTATTAATAACCCTGAGTAGCCCGACCCACGGCCAGACCTCACAGCGCTGGTTTCAAATCGAACTTTCGATTTTCAGCAACGAGTCTCTAGGCGACCGCGATGAAGAAATGTGGAATGCCGAGCGCAGCGAACTGAGTTACGCAAGCCCACTACGGCGACTCGATGAGCCTGGTGATTTACTAATAACCGACAGTATGATCGCCGCGGCAATTTCGGAACCTGAAGAATTAGCCATCGAAGAGGCGACAATTGAATTAAACGATGAAGAATTGGCGGCAGCGGACTTGGCCCAGCGCCTTAGCGCAGTAGTGGCTACCGGGCCGCAACCACCACGCGCCCAGGGAGAGTTTCGCTTCTTCGATTTATTGAGAGATCCCAACGTACAACTAGGTCCACAGGATAGTGACTTCCAACAGACCAATCGCGCCATTGAACGCTCATCCGAACACCGACTCTTATTTCACGGCCTCTGGCGTGAGTCACTAGCCGATCCGAATGAGGCTATTCCGATTTATGTGCATGGCGGGCTAAAGTATGGCGATCAACACGAACTGCAAGGATCGATTACGCTTCGCTTCAATGACAACAGAGATCGAATCGTGATCGACAGCGACTTATGGCTTACGGAATACAGCGCTGTTGCCGATCTTGAGGGTGACTGGCAATTGCCCCCAATTCCCGAGGCAATGCTAACTCCAGTCGATGCAATAGGCGCAAGCGAGCCAGGATTAGCCATGGGTATAAATCGTGTGTTTCATATGCAGCAGAGTCGCGAAATGCGAAGCACAGAATTCCATTACATCGATCATCCTGCGATGGGTATCGTCATACTGGTCGAGCCTTACGAAGTGCCCCCACTCCCGATTCCCGACTTCGATTTCGAAGACGCCAACTAAGCAATCGTGAGCAACGCTCTAAATCTGCGCGCCCTTAACTTTTGCCTTTAACTCTGGCCCCTGGCTCTGTGCCACTACTTCGGCGAGTACCGAAGAAATGAAATCCATGCCTTTTTCTAACACGGCGTGAATATCGTCTAGCAGTATAGGCTCCTCTGATAATCCTGCAGCCCAGTTAACTGAGAGCGCCAGACTCGCATAATCTATTTCCAATTCTCGCGCCAGAGCGGCCTCTGGCATGCCGGTCATACCAACCATGTCGCAGCCATCTTGAGCGAGTCGGCGGATCTCAGCCGCCGTCTCCAGCCTAGGACCCTGGGTACAGGCATAGGTACCGCTGGACATGATTCTGCAACTCGATTTTTTGCGAGTGCCCACCGCCTCTATCGCCGACAGAATACGCAGGCGCATTGTCTCACTATAGGGGTCGGCGAAGTCTATATGGTGTACCGGTTTTAGTTTGCCATCGAAGAACGAGACATCGCGAGAATAGCTGTAGTCGATAATCTGATCGGGTACCGCGACGGAGCCTGGGAACAGATCATCGTGAATCGCGCCTACGGCGTTAACCGCGGCAATCTCCGTGACACCTAATTCGGCGAGAGCGGAGATGTTCGCACGGTAGTTTATCTGATGGGGCGGTATCTTGTGGCCGGCACCATGGCGCGGCAAGAACAAGAATTCCTTCCCGGCGCTCTGCAATCGGCTCAGCCTTACCTTTGCGCGCGCGTAAGGCGTCTTCAAGCCAATCGTCTCCAGCAATTCGAAATCCTGCAGCCCTGACAGACCAGTACCACCAATAATCGCTAACATACATCCCTCGACTAAATCTGGGGTGAACATACGCCACCTGCCCCGGTAAGGCAAACGCCTAACTCGAGGTCAGCATAGATAGAGTAATTCGAAGGATGCGATATATAAGCAAGGGTTAATCATTAGGACGCTACATAACCAGAGGAGACATTCTGCGAAGACTGACCCCTCTGGCTCGGTAATCGATATCTAAGCGAGTCAACTAAGGCTTGGCGAAGACTGTTTTTATCGAGTAGCTTCTTTATTATTACCGAATCTTTGACTATGGCTAGGCCTGCCACGGCAGTTGCGAGCAGAAATGCAATACACATCACAAAATGCCCGCTTTTCTAAATGCAAAAGCTACCGATATAACCTGAGCCGTTCATGGAGTGAAGATGCGGAACTCCCAAAAGTAGTTTTCATCGGCTTGAACCCATCTATGGCAGACCAGCGCAGCGACGACCCTACTATCAGGCGCTGCGCCGCCTTCGCCAAATCATGGGGATACGGCGGAATGGAAGTCGTTAACTTATTTGCCTTCTGCGCAACAAGGCCCGTGGACCTGAGGCTAGCGCCCCGCCCCATCGGGCGAGGCAACGATCGCTGCATCGCTACAGCGATCGCCAGTGCAAGCCTCAGCATTGCCTGCTGGGGCAATCATGGACAGCTTTTGGGCAGAGCCGAAAAGGTTCTCAGGCGCTATCCACAGCTGCATTGCCTTGGAAGAAACGCCAGCGGCCAGCCCAAGCATCCACTGTATATCAAATCCACACAAAGGCCGTTCGCGATAGCGCCATAAACTGTACAATAGCGCCCTGAATACGCTGAAGATCGAAGACTAAAAAGATGAATTTAGCACACGGAATTTTTCGATTCGTATGGAATCAATCTTGGATTGGCCTGCGTTACAAGAAAGCTGTCTACAAAAGACTCTGCAACTCCGGCGAAGTGCCGGATGCGCCTTTTTCTACTGATTTCTTTGGCCTGCAGTATAAGGGCAATCTCAATAACAGCGTGGAATTTGCTCTCTTCTATCTGGGCGCATTCGAGAAACCGCTACTGTTCTTCCTCCAAGATACGATGCTAAACCTGAAAAAATCGCACGGCGAATCTCCACAGAACTTCATCGACATAGGCGCCAATATCGGACAGCACTCACTATTCATGTCCCTACATGCGGACCAGGTGCATTCTTTTGAACCCTACGCCGCGGTTAGTCAGAAGCTTGAACGCCACATAGCACTCAATGCCATCTCGAATATACAGCTGCATAAAGTTGGCCTGAGCAATAAGCCGGAGGAACTCGATTTCTTCGCGCCAACAGGTCGCAATCAAGGTATAGGTTCTTTCGATGCCGGCACCGTGAGCAAGGGCAACACGAACCTTGGCAAACTGGCGCTGGTCTGCGGCGATGAGTATTTTGCGAGCAATGCACTGCCCGATGTCGATTTGCTTAAGATCGACGTAGAGGGCTTCGAAAAAAATGTACTTGAAGGTTTGCAGGCCACGCTGCAGACATCTCGTCCTATCATGGTGGTCGAGGTGACTTACGGAAACCCCCTCTCCTTCGCCTCGATGGAAGAGTTAGCGGCTGCATTGCCTGAAGATTACTCTCTTTATCGATTTAACAATCGCAAGGCAGACGGGAGCAAAGCCCGCCGGCGTGGGGCCAAGGCGAAGCGTAGCGGCGAGTATGAACTAATAGCCTTCGATGAATGGCGCAGCCGCGGACAGGATGACGTCATAGCCTGCCCGGCAGAGAAGTTAGAGTTACTTCCCCGCAATAATCGGCCCTGAACTGCGGCCCCAGCGTAATTGCAGGCGAAAAAAAAGGCCTAGCGCTAAGAAGTCAATCCTAACCTAAGCCATTTCAACACGTTCTTGCCTAATGTATCGGTGCTGCTGTAGGTATCTTTAGTAAATTATTGTTTTTTATCTACTTCTAACAAAGGCAGAAATCTCGCCGGCAGACTTATTCACGCCGCTTTATAGAACACTTTGCCTGATCCCGAAGCCTGCGCCCAATGCCATCGCATCATCAAACTAAGAAGCCCGACTAATGGCGTGAATCTTAACCTTGCTGCAATCATCGAACTGCGCAAAGCTCTTAAGCTCTTTCCCCAGGGCAGCTAGGAACGTGTCGCGGTTCTACACGCTGTCTTCCAGATACAGATTTAGAACGTGAAATTCACCTGTCTTCCTATCTGCTTTAGCATCCAGTCTCGCTACGAATCGGTTGCCTCGCATAACGGGCAGACAGAAGTATCCGTATTTTCGTTTCGCCTTCGGCACATAACATTCGATTTGATAGTCGAAGCCGAATAAGGAAGAGAGACGCTTAAGCTGAATCAAAGCGTTATCGAATGGCGACAGGATTCGTAGTTTCGGGCTAAGCTGCTTCTGCTCCAGCTTATCTAGGTTTTCTGTTGTGGAGTAATACTCTTGATCGCCAACGCGTATCCTCTGCAGTATTTCCTCCTCGGCCATGTCCGCAGCGGTTTGAGCCATTTGTCTCCCCAAGCCTTTGCGCAGATAAGCCATCTCAGAGCTCAGCGCCAATCCGTGGGCACGCATATTATTGACTATCAGATGACGACAGAGCTCATCCTGAGAAGGCATGCTCGCATCGACACCCTCGGGCAAGACGCGCTCTCGCAGATCGGAGACCTTATGAAAATTTTTGCGTCGGGGAATCTTCAGCTCCCCCTCCATGAACAGCGTCTCTAAGGCCCTCTTCGATGGTGAGCGCGCCCACATCGCGTCACTGCTTTTCTTATCCGTGAAGTCCTTAGCCGTTAAAGGACCCTCCTCGCGAATACGCTGCAAGACTTTACGGGTCTGCTTGGGATCTTTCTTGTACCAATCTCTCGCCAGAGGCGATGCGCTGCATCATAGGTAGGGAAAATCGGTAGTAGCGCATCGGAAGAAAGGCAAGCGCATGGGCCCAGTGCTCGAAGATGGCACCGCGCTGTTGCAGTGTATCAATATCCGCAGCCTTAAAGGCGGCCACGCGATTCCAAAGGGTGTGAATATGAGCCCTGGCTACAACTGAGAGCGTATCTATCTGCACATAGCCCAGGTGTTGGATCGCCTTCTTTGTTCCAGCCGAGCCCGAACCGAATGTGCTGCGACTGGCCAGACCCTGACAGTCGAGGACTAGGGCACGCGCTTCAGCGAGTGAGAGAGAATCAGTCATTGCGCAAGAATAACAGCCTGGAAGCTAGCGGCAGGCAGAGCTGGGGGCTGGAAGAGATAATTAAGGTACCCGCCCTATGGTCTCTACAGCCTACCCTCGTTGATTACCACGGCGGCAGCTATGCCACCTACGTTGCGGATCTTGTAGATCGTCCCAGCCTTGCGCCATGCCCAGTCTCCCGGATGGTCTAGCTCATCGATGACCTCATCGTCCCGTGTAACCTGTAGCAGGCCATTGACCACCTGCACCACTACGCTAGGCAGCTTGTGCATCTGGATCTCTGTCTCCTCCCCCGGAGCTAACTCAACTCGATAGGACCGAAACCAGGCATTCTCCATATCCGGCTGCGCACTCAAACCCTGAGGCCGGTCAGACTGCAGGTCGAGATTCCCGGGACTGGCATTTACCAGAGCGATGATGCGGAACAGCCCCGGGCCAGCATTCGAAACTTTGTGCGTAACCGCCTCCGCCGCATAATCGATATTGGCTCCAATCTGTCCGTCCCGAGGACCATCGGCCATGCTTATATAAGTCAACATGATGGGCTGATCGTGTACGTGAGGCAGCGAGACGTCGCC
>CAJQHM010000123.1 GCA_905478195.1 uncultured Pseudomonadales bacterium | reverse complement strand
CTGCATGCCAACGAATGAGGCGCCGAAGGCAGCGGTAGCAACCATAAACCAGAAAGTCTTTGCCTTATCGCGTCGATAACCAAAATTAACCGCCAGCGCCATGGTTCCAGAGCTGGTAATCAATATAAAGGTCATGATCGCAATCAGGATAAGCGGAATAGGGTCTCCGCCAAAGGATAGCGCAAAGATCTCACTCTGCAGCGGCCATGGCTCGGTGGTAGTCAATCGAACATGGAGGTATCCCGTTAGAAAGCAAGTGAAGATAAACGTATCACTCACCAGGAAGATCCACATCATGGCCTTGCCCCAAGGTACATGGTAGGCCTGTTTATCAGCACTCCAATCGTCGACTAAAGTGCTAGATCCAGGCATTGTGCCCGCTCCGCTTATTGCTGCTTCACTCATGCTATTTCCTATAAACGTTCTAATTAAACTTTATTTTTCTATTACCTAACTACTCTTGCCGATCTACTCTTGCCCAGATACGTCAGTGATTAGGTATTGGAAAGAATCGCAAACATAACCAACCAGATAATCAGCAAAAAATGCCAATACAAGGTACACAACTCGATGCTCAGGCTCACATCTTCAGGCTTGCTACCTGAAAGCAATCGAATGGAAGCCTTACTCCACACCCAAAGCCCGCCCAACAGGTGTGCGATGTGCAAACCCGTAAGCAGATAGAAGAAAGAGTTAGCCGGGTTTGAAGTTACTAAATAGCCAGCTTCTTGCAGGCTATCCCAGGTGAGCATCTGGCCCATGATAAAAAGCAGGGCAAACACACCACCGCCAACGAAAGCGGTTATCAAATTCTTCTGCTTGCCGGCCTTGGCTGTATTTCTTGCCCATTGGAACAAGACGCTACTGATAAATAGTAAGCCCGTGTTCAACCAGAGTTGAGAAGGGTCGGCTAGCGGCTCCCAATCTGGCAACGACATCCGAATGACATAACTAACACCCAAAAGCGAAAAAATAACCGAAGCGATCACCAGGAAAAAACCTAAGGCGACGCGTTCCGGAGGGGACTCGAAGGCGCCCTCCGGGTTTAGTCCGCCGAGTATGCCCTTTCGTTCCCAGGGCTTATCGGTAAGTTGCTTATACAGACTCATACATCTGCCTTGGACGTATCGTGGCTAGGATCGAAATGCTGTTCGTCCGCAGTAGGCTCGACGCTTTCCGGCACATTCTGTGGAATGAAGTCTTCATGAGCACCAGGGACGCTGTAGTCGTAAGCCCATCGGTAAACAGTGGGTAACTCATCACCCCAGTTTCCATGAACCGGCGGCGTATCAGGCGTCTGCCATTCTAGAGAAGCCGAACCCCAAGGGTTAGGGCCCGATTTCTCGCCGTTGCGCAGGCTCCAGAAGATGTTGATGAAGAACAACAGCTGCGCAGCCCCAACGAATAGTGCGGCGTAGGTAATCGTCACGTTCAAATCCTGCGCAGTCTCTGGAATGAAATCCGTGCTGCCCATCGCGTAGTAACGACGCGGAACACCCAAGAAGCCAAGGTAGTGCATTGGCAGATAGATCGCGTAGGTACCAAGGAAAGTACACCAGAAGTGGGCCTTCGCCATGCCTTCATGGAACATACGACCAGTAACCTTCGGATACCAGTGGTATAGCGCCGCAAAGATAACCAGCACGGGAGACACACCCATTACCATATGGAAGTGAGCTACCACGAAGTAAGTATCGGAAAGTGGTAAATCGATAACCACGTTACCGAGGAACAAACCAGTCAAGCCACCGTGGATGAAGGTAAAGATAAAGCCGATGGCAAAATACATTGGCGCGTTGAGACGAATGTCGCCTTCCCAAAGCGTTAGCACCCAGTTGTAAACCTTAAGTGCCGTAGGTACCGCAATGATCAAAGTCGTCGTAGCGAAGAAGAAGCCGAAGTAAGGGTTCATACCACTCACGTACATATGGTGTGCCCATACGATGAAGCTTAATCCGCCAATGGCGATAATCGCCCAAACCATCATGCGGTAGCCGAAGATATTCTTTCGTGCATGAGTGGAGAGAACGTCAGAGACAAGACCGAAAGCCGGCAATGCCACGATATATACCTCAGGGTGACCGAAGAACCAGAACAAATGCTGGAACAGGATCGGGCTGCCACCGTTATGATCGAGTGGCGTGCCTGATTCGATAACCGCCGGCATAAAGAAGCTAGTGCCTAGCAGCATATCGAAGAGCATCATGATTGCCGAAACAAGCAACGCTGGGAAAGCAAACAGGCCAAGAATTGTCGCGATAAAGATTCCCCAAACAGTCAGAGGAAGACGCATCATGGTCAAGCCGCGGCAGCGATACTGCAAGATTGTAGTCACGTAGTTCAGGCCGCCCATTGTGAAGGCAACGATGAACACGGCTAGAGACAACAGCATCAAGACGATGCCCATGTCGTGTCCCGGTGTGCCTGCCATGGCAGTCTGTGGAGGATACAAAGTCCACCCACCCCCAGTCGGCCCGCCATCGACAAAGAAGCTAGCCATCAGAATGATGACTGACAGCGCGTATACCCAAACACTTAGCATGTTGAGGAATGGGAACACCATGTCTCTGGCACCGCACATAAGCGGTATCAAATAGTTGCCAAAACCACCAAGCAATAAGGCCGTCAGCATGTAAACAACCATGATCATGCCGTGCATCGTTACCGACTGGTAGTAGGAGCTCGGGTCAATCAGATCGAATGTCTCTGGAAAACCCAGCTGCATGCGCATTAGCAATGAAAGCACTAAGGCAACAACTCCTACAGCGATGGCCAAGCCACCGTATTGAATGGCAATAACTTTGTGATCTTGGCTCCAAACGTATTTAGTAACCCAGCTATGCGGATGATGCATCTCCATTTCGGAATCTTGATCAGCCAATGGTACGTAAGCCATTAAAACCTCCTAACTCTATAATCTTTGTATCAGCCAGTTACGGCTAAAATTCGTTAACTATCTTTTCTAAGCTAAAATTCTTTTTAAAACCAATCTAGTTGTAGCGCTCTATCTCAGTGTATTGATATAGGCCGCTACGTCTTCAATCTCTTCGATCCCTGACATGGCAGTAGCCATACCAACCATTTGCTCGCCATAGTCATCACTCGGATGCAAGCCACGAATACCGGCTCGGAAATTGCTGATCTGTGTAACGAAATACCAATCGCTCATACCGGCAAGCTTCGGCGCATCTGTGTACCAAGTGCCGTCACCGTTATCCAGGTGGCAGGCCGCACAGTTACGGTTGTAGATGCTGGCGCCATTGGCCACATCGCCAGTAATAGTTGGCGTGGCAGCCGTATCGGGTAGTGACGCGATATAGGCAGCCATGTTGCGGATGGCGTTGTCGTCGACCAGCATGTTTGCCATCGGCGCCATTGCCTGACCGTTTGTATCACCTTCACCGCCGCGTACGCCGGCTTTGAAATACTTCAACTGTCTTTCGATATACCAGGCTTGCTGTCCGGCCAGCTTCGGTCCGTTCAATGCTTGGTTACCCTCGCCTTGCGCACCGTGGCATGCAGCGCAAACCGCATACTGTGCTTGGCCGGCAGCGGGGTTAGCCGCAGCTTGCGCCTGGGTCTCTGCGAACGTTGGCTGTGCATCAAGCCATGCGTCATATTCGGCTTGGGTCTCTACAACGACGGCACCGCGCATGACAAAGTGGCCAATACCACAGAGCTCTTCACACATGATGTCGTAGCGGCCGGCCCTGTTTGGCTCAAACCACAGATAAGAAATTAGACCGGGAACCAAGTCCATCTTCACGCGGAACTGAGGAACCGTGAAGTTATGCAGTACGTCATTGGAGCGCAGCAAGGCTTTAACTGGCTTGTCCAGAGGCAGGTGCATCTCAGGACTGACAACGATGATATCGTCCTGACCATTCGGGTCAGCGATATTCACGCCGAAAGGGTTAGTCTCGGTAACTAGCTGAGTATCTGCCGTACCCATGATGCCGTCGGCACCCGGGTAGCGAAATGCCCACTGCCACTGCTGACCCATTGCCTCGAACTCTGTGGCTTCGTCTGGCACAGTAACAATGCTAGCCCAAACAAATAGACCTGGTGCGAGCATCGCGATTACGCCGACAGTGGTAATTGCCGAAAGCCAGATTTCCAACTTGTGGTTCTCAGGCTCATAAACAGCTTTATGGCCATCTTTTTGTCGAAACTTGTAGACGCAATAGGCGAGAAATAAATTCACCGCGATAAATACGAATCCGGTAACCCAGAACGTAACGTTGATAGTGAAATCGATGGATCCCCAGTCAGTTGCAATGTCTGTAAACCACCAGGGGCTGGCAAAATGGAAAATAATTGATCCAATCACCAGCAAGAAAATAACGACCGCTAAAGTCATAAACCCGCCTTCCTTCTTTAAAAATTACAAACGTATCCCAAACTGCAGGGCAGCAACTGGCCACCAAACGCTAGGGGAAATTAGTTTTTGTGTACATCGCGTTCCAGAGGGACAAGAATTTTAGCTTGGTTTTGCCAGCACTTTGTCAGCAGGTATAGCAATGAGTGAACTCATTGTGTCTCCCCGAATGAAAGATTTGACCCGCTGCTATACTTGTAATTTATTATTATCTGGATCGGGCATCGTCAGTTCTGCAAAGCCTCAGAATCATCTGAGATTTCAAAGATTTTTCGCACACCTCACGCGCACCGGAATGCTATAGAATATTGATATTCACTGCAAGTGATCTGGGCCCTAAAACCCTTAAAACATGCGCGAAATCAAGCATTTTTGACACCTTCC
>CAJQHM010000122.1 GCA_905478195.1 uncultured Pseudomonadales bacterium | reverse complement strand
TTCCCTTATTGGGTTATTCCCTGAATTTTGCTACCATGCCACAACTTTGTTAAAGGTCGTCATTGTGAGCAAAATTTTCGCCATTTCGGGTCTGGCATTAGCAGTCAGTAGAGAGGGCGGGTTTGTATTTTCAGACACGGTTTAAGTGCCTAGAATCGCAATGTAGCATGACACCGCATAACTATTGCTTGATCGAATTTCATGTTTATTCTGACTAATACCACGCGAAGCGAAGACCTATGCTGAGACAAAGAACCCTGAAGAACGTAATTCGAGCCACGGGCGTTGGCTTGCATACCGGCGAAAAAGTTTATCTGACTCTCAGGCCCGCCCCGGTAAACAGTGGCATTATCTTTACCCGTGTGGACTTGGACGTACCTGTTCAGATCGCAGCCAGGGCCTCAAACGTTGGAGACACTACGCTCTCCACCTGCTTAGTGAAGGATGACGTCAGAATCTCTACTATCGAGCACTTAATGTCTGCTCTTTCAGGGCTGGGCATTGACAATGCCTTTATCGATGTAAGTGCGCCAGAAGTGCCTATCATGGATGGCAGTGCAGGCCCCTTCGTTTTCCTTATTCAATCAGCCGGCATTGAAGAGCAGTCAGAACTAAAGCGCTTCATCAAGATCAAGAAACCACTGCATCTGGAACATGGCGACAAAGCCGTGAGCCTCGAGCCATTTGATGGCTTCAAAGTCAGTTATACGCTGCACTATGATCATCCTGTATATAAGAAGCACACGAAGAGTGCGACCATCGATTTTTCAAGTACCTCCTTCGTTAAAGAAGTCAGCCGAGCCAGAACCTTCGGTTTCATGCATGAGTTTGAAGAGCTACGTAATAGAAATCTAGCTCTGGGTGCGAGCATGGATAACGCCATCGCAGTGGGTGACTATAAGGTGCTAAACGAAGATGGTTTGCGTTATGAAGACGAGTTTGTGAAGCACAAGATCCTTGATTCTATTGGAGATTTATATCTTCTAGGCAATAGTCTCATAGGTGAGTTCAAGGGATATAAATCTGGACATGCCCTGAATAATGCATTATTAAGAATGCTCGAAGTTAATGAAGATGCTTGGGAAATAGTCAGTTTCGATAAAGAGACAAATGTGCCAATTTCCTACATGAAACCAGTGTTGGCAGCCTAAGTCTGGCGTGCTATCCTAACTAGCTGATTTTAATAAAAATTAATCAGAATAATTAATAGTTGGGCGTTGAAGTTTCTTGATTAGCCCCATTGTATTAGTAGGCTTGCTGAGAATTTCGCTTAAACAATGAAAGTAATTCTAGTCGACCAGCGTCATGGTCACACTAAAACTATAGTCCTTAAAGGCTGGCTGAAAGGTCTCCTGTCCCTGTGCCTGCTTGGAGCACCCGTTGCTCTGGGCTATTTCGGCTATGAGCTCGCTGTCTCTGGCAACAAGGGCGTCTTCAGTGAAGAGTCTGCGCAGAATTGGGAGCGCCAGATTCGAATTCAGACTGAACAAATTTCCGAGATAAAACAAGAGTCTGAGCAACAGATCGAGGCCCTTACTATTCGATTAGCCATGTTACAGGCGCGATTGGTGCGTTTGGATGCAGTGGGTGAGCGCATTACGACCATAGCCAAGCTCGACAACGGTGAGTTTGACTTCAGCGACCCGATTACCCTAGGTGGCCCGGCAACCGGTGTTGGCGAGTCTTATTCCGCCGCTGGCTTCATGGATGCGGTATACCAACTGGAGCGTCAACTCGAAGATCGTCAGCAGCAGTTAGAAATTCTAGAAGGCTTGATGACCGATCGCAAGATTCAGTCTGATGTCTTCATAGCCGGTAGGCCCGTTGATAAAGGCTGGATAGCATCTCGTTTCGGGCAGCGTCTAGATCCGATCACTGGACGTCTTGCGTTCCATGGTGGAATAGACTTCACTACTGGAAAATCAGGCGCCGATATCAATACCGTGGCGGCTGGTGTAGTAACCTGGTCTGGCCCACGCTCGGGCTACGGCCTAATGGTCGAAGTGAATCACGGTAATGGTTTCACCACACGCTACGCGCACTCCGAGAAGTTGTTTGTGGATGTTGGCGATATCGTAATGAAGGGACAGAATATCGCGCTAGTTGGTTCAACTGGCCGATCTACAGGGCCTCATGTTCATTTTGAGGTCTACAAGAACGGTAGAGTCGTCGACCCTGCCGCCTATATACACCGCACAGCTAGATAATCACCGCCTTTTCGAAAGCCAATCTAATTGGCCTGCAGAGCCTGCGTGCTTGGAGCGCTAGGGTTGTTGGGGGCTAGCGTACTAAATCTATACTAATTGACAGAACACTATGAGCATATTTAACAAAATATTTGGCAGTAGTAACTCGCGCAAGATAAAGAAGTTGCAGAAGGTCGTTGATCGTATCAATGGACTCGAGCCTTCTTTAGAGGCGCTTTCCGACGATGAGTTAAAAGCTAAAACAGAAGAATTCAAGCAGCGTTTCGATTCTGGCGAGTCGATGGAAGCACTGTTGCCTGAGGCATTCGCGGTCGTTCGAGAAGCGGGCAAGCGTACTTTGCAAATGCGCCATTTTGACGTGCAGATGATTGGCGGGATTGTGCTGCATGAGGGCAGTATCTCAGAGATGAGAACGGGTGAGGGTAAGACGCTAATGGCTACCCTGCCTGCCTACCTGAACGGGTTGACCGGAAAGGGCGTTCACTTGGTTACGGTGAATGAATATCTGGCAGAGCGCGATGCGAACTGGATGCGCCCCCTCTATGAATTTCTTGGCCTTAGTGTCGGCATTATTGGTTCGGGTCAATCACCCGAGCTTAAAAAAGCTGCCTATAACTGTTCCATAACCTATGGCACGAACAATGAATTCGGTTTCGACTATCTTCGTGACAATATGGCGTTTCGTCTCGATGATAAGATGCAAAGAGAACTTAATTTCGCAATAGTCGATGAGGTGGATTCGATTCTAATCGATGAGGCGAGAACTCCGCTAATTATCTCCGGTGCGGCGGAAGACAGTTCGAAACTCTATACAGCGATAAATCAGCTTGTACCTAAGCTAGAGAAGGGTATTAAAGCTGAGAAGTCCAAGATGGAGATGATGGATAAGAGCTTTGTGCCGGAGGAGTCTGGCCACTTCACGGTAGATGAGAAGAATCGCTCGGTAGAACTTACCGAATCTGGTCACGAATTTGTTGAACAAATCCTAATCTCAAAGAAACTTCTCGAAGAAGGCGACTCTCTTTATTCTGCTACGAATCTGTCTCTGCTCCATCATATCCATGCAGCCCTAAAGGCGCATCATCTATTTAAGAAAGATATAGAATACATAGTACAGAACAAGCACATCGTGTTGATCGACGAGCACACGGGTAGAACGATGGAAGGTCGACGCCTGTCTGAAGGCCTGCACCAGGCGCTGGAAGCGAAAGAGGGCTTGGAGATTCAGAGCGAGAGCCAGACACTGGCTTCTACTACGTTTCAAAACTACTTTCGTCTATATAATAACCTGTCAGGTATGACCGGCACGGCGGACACCGAGGCATTTGAGTTTTCTCAGATCTATGGGCTTGATGTGGTGGTGATTCCTACTAATATGCCAATGATCCGTGTAGATGCTAACGATCTCATCTATCTCTCCATGGATGAGAAGCTTGAGGCGATCGTGCGTGACATCACCGAGATGAGCGCCAAGGGCGCCCCCGTTTTGGTAGGTACTGCCTCAATCGATACGTCAGAAACGTTGTCGAATTTCTTGAATAAGGAAAACATTAAGCACGAAGTGCTTAATGCGAAATTCCACGAGCGCGAGGCGCAGATAATCGCCGAGGCAGGCAGGCCTGGCGTGGTGACGATCGCCACGAACATGGCCGGTCGTGGCACGGATATCGTGCTCGGTGGCAAATGGGAGTCAGAAGTCGCCGAATTGGAGAATCCTACACAGGAGCAGATTGCGAAGATAAAGGCCGACTGGCAGCTGCGTCATGATCAA
The DNA here is from genome assembly GCA_905478195.1 of uncultured Pseudomonadales bacterium. Taxonomy (GTDB): domain Bacteria; phylum Pseudomonadota; class Gammaproteobacteria; order Pseudomonadales; family Pseudohongiellaceae; genus UBA9145. The sequence goes on along the minus strand of CAJQHM010000122.1, from coordinate 2,902 downwards.
GTGATTGCTGCAGGTGGATTGCATATCGTCGGTACCGAGCGTCACGAATCCAGGCGTATCGACAATCAGTTACGCGGCCGTTCCGGAAGACAGGGTGACCCTGGCTATTCCAGGTTCTATCTGTCTATGGAAGACAATTTGTTGCGCATTTTTGCTACCGATGGCGTGAAGAATTTTATGCGCCGCCTGGGTATGGAAAGAGGCGAAGCCATAGAGCATGGCATGGTGACAAAACAGATCGAGAAGGCGCAACGAAAAGTCGAAGGCAGGAACTTCGATATTCGCAAACAGTTACTGGAATATGACAATGTGGCCAACGATCAGCGCACGATTATCTATCGACAACGCAATGAGCTCATGGCCAGCGATGACATCTCCGAGCTTATAAAAGAGATGCGCACTGAAGTGGTTGGCCAGATTGTCGATGATTACATACCACCGCAGAGTGTTCCCGAGCAGTGGGATGTAGAAGGGCTGCAACAGGCGATCGATACCGAATTCGCCACTCATCAGAATATCCAGCAATGGCTTGATGAGGATGATCAGCTCTACGAAGAGCAATTGAAGCTGAAGATCGATGAGATACTAACAGCGGATTATGCGGACAAGTGTAGGGCGGTTGGCGATAAGATGCGTACCTTCGAGAAGCAAATTACTCTGCAAATCCTTGATGGTCTGTGGAAGGATCATCTGGCAACCATGGATCATTTACGCCAGGGTATTTTCTTGCGCAGCTATGGCGGCAAGAACCCCAGACAGGAATACAAGCGGGAAGCCTTTGCACTGTTTCAGGATTTAATGACGAATTTACAGCAGGAAGTAGTGAAGGTGTTGAGCCACGTTAAGATTCGTCAGGAAGACGAGGTCGATGCTATCGAACGGCAGCGAGAGCAGGAACGCGCCAGGGAGCGCGTAAACTTTCAGCATCAGGCTGTGTCTGCGCTGCCGGATCAAGCGTCGGCAGAAGCTCCACCAGCTGGACAAGGCCAGGCGGAAGGCGAGAAGGTCGCTCCCTTTGTTCGAGAAGTGGCGAAGGTAGGGCGTAACGAGCCCTGCCCCTGTGGCTCAGGCAAGAAGTATAAACTCTGTCACGGCAAGATTGGTTAGCGCCCCGCCCTATGGGTGTTAGCAACGCAGTGACAGGTTAGGCGCAGGATAGAAGGGATAAGAAGATGGCAGTCGGCCCAGATAGAGAAGACAGAATAGCCGCAGTCGAAGGAATTCGGCTAGGGGCAGTCGAGAGCCACATTCGCTATGCCAAGCGACTCGACTTGGTCCTGGTTGAAATTGCTGAGGGTTCTACCACGGCTGGTGTCTTTACTCAGAATGCATTCTGCGCAGCGCCAGTTCGAATTGCGAAAAAACATGTTGAGGCAGTTGCAAGTCGCTATTTTCTAATTAACACCGGTAACGCAAATGCGGGCACAGGTTCCAAGGGTGAGGCTGCCGCCATGGCGTGCTGTGAAGCTCTGGCTGAGCTAACAGATACATCAGCGCAGCAGGTTTTGCCCTTTTCTACAGGTGTTATAGGCGAACAACTGCCCTATGAAAAAATCCTAAACTCCCTGCCAGCGTTGAGTGAAGCCTTAGCCGAGGACGGCTGGCTGTTGGCGGCTAGAGGAATCATGACTACCGACACCCGGCCAAAATTATCTTCTGCCAGCCTCGAGATCGAGGGCGCCAAGGTAAGGCTAAGCGGCTTTGCTAAGGGCTCGGGTATGATCCGTCCTAACATGGCTACTATGCTCGCCTACGTATTCACCGATGCTCGCATAGCTAAGAATCTTCTCGATGAGATTCTAAGCAGAGCAGTAAAGAGCTCTTTCAATAGAATAACAGTGGATGGTGATACGTCGACTAATGACTGTTGCATGTTGGTTGCGACAGGTAAGGGTTCTCTAGAGATCAAAGACTTGCAGAGCGAGGCCGCCAAAGAATTTCAGAGTGAGCTGAATAGGACTTTTGAGCAGCTGGCCACCGACCTAATTCGTGATGCCGAGGGTGCAACTAAGTTTATAACCATCGAGGTTGCCGGGGGCGCATCCGAACAGGAATGTCTGGCAGTGGCCTATACTGTAGCAGAATCGCCACTGGTCAAGACTGCATTCTTCGCCTCCGACCCAAACTGGGGCCGCATCTTGGCTGCAATTGGCAGGGCAGGAGTTATAGACCTGGATCTGGAGAAAGTAACTGTGGCGCTGGGAGATACCTTGTTAGTCTCCAGCGGGGCTGTAGATGAAGACTACAGGGAAAGCGCTGGGCAGGCCGAGATGGACAAGGATGAAATCTGGGTCAGTATTAATCTCGCCCGTGGGCAGGCTAAGGAAAAAGTGTGGACGTCCGATCTGTCCAGTGAATATGTGCGAATCAATGCCGACTACCGTAGCTAGTCGATGTTCCTCCAGGCTGTAACCGAATCTTAGAAATTCTGCGCAGTAAGATCTTAGACAATCAATGAGAGCCTAGCCTTGAATCAAATGGATCCTGTTCATGTTGCTGTCGGAGTCCTTCGCAATGACCAAGGTCAGGTGCTTATTTCGCTGCGAGCGGACGAAGCTCATCAGGGAGGTCTCTGGGAATTTCCTGGGGGTAAGGTGGAGCCGGGAGAATCGGTAGAGCAGGCGCTCAGCAGAGAGTTTGAAGAGGAGCTGGGGATTTGTGTTCACAGCTGCACCCCGTTCATCCAGATAAGCCATGACTATGAAGATAAGTCTGTACTGTTGGATGTCTGGAATGTGCAAAGCTTTTCTGGCGTACCCAGAGGTAGAGAGGGGCAGCAGATAGAATGGCGAGCTCAATCTGCCTTGTGTGTGGATGATTTTCCCCGGGCAAACGCACGTATTATCCGAGCGCTGCAGCTAACATAGAGCATCCTACCGCTTGCTCGAAGATCTCAAGCATT
>CAJQHM010000121.1 GCA_905478195.1 uncultured Pseudomonadales bacterium | reverse complement strand
ATCGATTACCGTATTAAGCCCGGCGAACCAGGTACCGGCTATGTTTTTAGTTCCAGTGTTGTGGGCGGTAACGTACCGAAAGAATTTTTCCCAGCTATTGAGAAAGGTTTTCTAGGCATGATGGAGAACGGCCCAATAGCCGGCTTTCCGGTACTGGACGTAGAGATCGAGCTATATGACGGTGGCTTCCACGCAGTGGATTCATCGGCGGTAGCTTTTGAACTTGCTGCAAGAGGCGCTTATCGTCAGTCAATGCCTAAGGCCGGGCCCGAGTTAATCGAGCCGATCATGAAGGTGGATGTATTTACGCCTGAAGATCACATGGGCGATGTCATTGGCGATTTAAACCGTCGTCGCGGCATGATCAAAGATCAGGATACAGGCACCACAGGTATTCGTATTAAAGCCGATGTGCCGCTTTCAGAAATGTTTGGCTATATTGGCAGCCTGCGAACGATGACCTCGGGTCGCGGTCAGTTCTCTATGGAGTTCTCTCATTACTCGCAATGCCCGAGATCGGTCTCTGACGCCGTTGTTGAAGCTGAGAAAGAGAGACAGGAAGCTAAATCCAAGAACTAAGTTGAAATTCTTGTTTTTGAAGGCCCCGATAATGAGCTTTGTCGGGGCCTTTTTTGTGGGCACTAAGGCGATATACAGATAGCCTCGGCTCAAGAAGGGATCTTCTCACTGATCTCTCGGCTTCCCCTACTTCTCGCTAAAAACTCTGCCTAGGAATTGCGCAGCTTCTCCAGTTCTTCCCAGCGCTCGTAGACCTGATCGAGCTGAGTCTGCAGTTCAGCGGCCTGCTTAAGTGTTTCCTCGACAGTCTTTCCACCGTCGTCCGAATTAGCGTAGAACTCCGGTTTCGACATCAGCTGTTCAAGCTCGGTCTGTTGCTTCTCTAACTCTTCAATTGTTGCAGGTAGTGCGTCTAGCTCGCGCTGATCTTTGTAGGAGAACTTCTTGCCGGAAGCCTTCTTCGGCTCTGGGATTATCTCCACCGGCTTGGCAGGCTTCGCTGCCCCGCTTGCTTTCTCGCTGTCTTCGAAGCTGAATAGTTTGCCGCCCTTCCGCGACCAGTCACTGTAGCCGCCCACGTACTCGCCGATCTTGCCATCGCCTTCAAACACCATGATGCTAGTCACGACATTGTCCATGAACTGTCTGTCGTGGCTAACGAGTAGCACGGTTCCATCAAACTTCAGCAGAATGTCTTCGAGAAGTTCCAGGGTTTCGATATCCAGGTCATTGGTCGGTTCGTCCAGCACCAGAATATTTGCCGGGCGACTGAATACCTTCGCGAGTATGGCGCGATTCTGCTCTCCACCGGAGAGCGCTTTAGCTGGTGTGCGGATTCTATCTGGTGCAAACAGGAAGTCGCCCAGATAACTGATCACATGCTTGCTCTGACCATTTATCTCGATGTAGTCCTGACCACCACTTACGTTGTCGATCAGGTTCCTCTCCATGTCCAGGTGCTCACGCAGCTGGTCGAAGTAAGCGATCTGCAATTTCGATCCGAGTTTTACCGTGCCTTCTTGCGCTGTTAGCTTACCCAGCAAAATCTTTAGCAGAGTCGATTTACCGGCACCGTTGGCACCGACGATCCCTATACGATCACCGCGCATAACCGTCGTGGAAAAATCTTTGATGACTGTTCTGCCATCGAAGCTATGACTTATACCTTCCAACTCGGCGACTATCTTTCCTGAATTCTCGGTATTGTTCAGCTTGAACTTTGCGCTACCCTGAAGTTCTCTGCGCTCGCTTCTCTCGCGGCGCAAAGCCTCCAGTGCGCGGACTCTGCCTTCATTGCGCGTACGCCTGGCTTTGATGCCCTGCCTGATCCAGACTTCTTCCTGGGCCAGTTTCTTATCGAACAGTTTGTTCGCCTTATCTTCACTCGCCAGTTGCTGTTCGCGAAAGTCCAGAAACTTCTGGAATGTTCCCTTGAACTCATACAGGTGACCCCTGTCGATCTCTACGATCTTGTTCACCACATTCTGCAGGAAAGTTCTGTCGTGAGTAACCAGCAATACTGCGCCGTTATAGTCCTGCAGTTGTTTCTCCAGCCATTCTATCGCTGGCACATCGAGATGATTTGTCGGTTCATCGAGAAGTAGAAATTCGGGTTCTCTTACCAGTGCGCGAGCCAGTGCCACACGCTTGCGCCAGCCACCGGACAACTCCGACATGAGTTTATTCGCAGGCAATTGTAGCTGGGTGATGACGGTATCTACCTTCTGCCCCAGACTCCAACCCTGCTTCGCCTCTAGTTGTCCCTGCACTCGCTCCAATTCCGACATATCGGCGTTCTCGTAGTCGGTTATAAGGTGATGATACCGCTTCAGCAGCTCACCCACTTCGGCGAGACCACCTGCAACCATGTCATACACGGACTGCTCGTCGGCCTCGGGCAGGGATTGTTCCAGCCAGGCGACTTCTACTCCGGGCCTGAGCCAGCGTTCTCCGCTATCTGGCTGCATGGAGCCGGCAATCACTTTCATGAAGGTTGTCTTACCGGCGCCGTTGCGTCCCAGAAAACCGATCTTGGTGCCTTTCTTCAGGGTGAAATCCACTTCATCCAGAAGAATGTGAGTACCAAAATTAAGAGAGACTTTATCGAGGCGTACTAAGGGCATAAGAGTAGTGACATGAACATAAAATGGGCACTTAAAAAATAGATACTTAGAGCACAGCTGCGTGAGCAAAACGCTGACTGCAATTGGGCGGCCATTCTACCCTATAGACTTCGAAAATAGGGAAACGGTGAAGGATTGAACTCATACATCTGCGCATGTCGCCGGCGAGGTACAGGTGGAAACTTATTGGCCTATTTGACCACCTCGGTAGCACTTTCCTTGGCAGCAGGAAAATTTACTACATATTTATCAATAAGTTAACTGTTGGTACGGATGCTGCATTAATAGATCCTGTATACAGAAAATTCTGTGTAAAGAAGGTGCTATCTGGAGGTAAGAGCTGTGAACCCGAAACAATCTGAGAATGACTTACTGCCACTGCTACTAAAGGGAGCGGGGCTGGTCCTGGTGGGCATACTCGCCCTGCTTGGACTCATAGGACTGGTTCTTCCCGTAATTCCGGGAATCCTGTTTCTGTTTTTGGCGGCATTGCTGCTGGCAAAGATTTCCAGTCGCTTCGACTCGCTGCTAAACAGCAATAGTCAGATGAGGCATTGGCGTAGTCGCTGGGACAGGTCTAGCTCACTGCCTCTAGTGCAACGAGTAAAACTGTCTTTCTGGGTACTCGCCAGAGCTGTGGTGAATGGCGTTGAGGCCGCTGCCAATTCACTGAACAAGGTTAGAGCCGAGAACTAGTCCAACTGCTGCCAGATATTTCCCTGGGCATTCGAGGCAACCGCCTTGTCGATGAAACGCATGCCACGCAGACCGTCTGCGATACCCGGCACCAGCAGAGCATCGGGGTCGCAGGCCTGCTTGTTCTTGCGAGCATTCAACTGCGTAGCGAACTCTGTGTAGATTGTAGCGAAGGCTTCCAGAAAGCCTTCGGAGTGGCCTGCGGGCAGACGAGTAGAGTAGCCGGGTGCTGCATCGATACTGGCGCTGCCTCGGGAGAGAATCTCTCGATTGCCATCCAGTGCCGTAAAATTTAGATAATTCGGGTTCTCCTGCGACCAATCGATGCCAGCCTTGTCACCATAGATTCGGATGCGCAGAGCATTCTCATTGCCCGTTGCCACCTGACTGGACCAGAGACTCCCTTTGGCTCCGTTGTTAAAACGCAGCAGCATGTTCGCATTGTCATCGAGTTTACGCTGACCCACGAAGGAGTTTAGATCGGCAAGCAACTGTGTTACACGCAGCCCGCTAACGAACTCAGCCAGATGGAACGCGTGAGTGCCAATATCACCGATGCAACCACCGGCACCTGCCTTCGCAGGATCGGTTCGCCAAGCTGCCTGTTTCTGGTCGGAGTCTTCCAGGTTGGTGGCTAACCAATCTTGCGGATACTCAACCTGCACCACCCGAATCTCACCGAGCTTGCCCTGGGCTATCAACTGCCGCGCCAGACGCACCATAGGGTAGGCGCTATAGTTATAGGTTACGGCAAACAACAGCCCACTGCTGTCTGCCAGTTCGGCAAGCTCTTCGGCCTGCGCGAGTGTCGCCGTTAGCGGCTTATCGCAGATTACATGGATGCCTGCACGCAGCAATGCTGCAGCTGCCGGATAGTGAAGGTGATTCGGCGTAACGATGGCACAGACTTCTATCCCATCTTCTCTCGCAGCCTCAGCCAGGGCCATCTCTTCGAAGCTTGCGTAACTGCGGTCGCTGTTAATGCCAACTTCTGCAGCAGAAGCTGCCGCCGTTTGCGCATCGGCGCTTAGAGCGCCGGCCACTAACTCGAAGCGACCATCCAGTCGGGCTGCAATGCGATGTACCTCGCCGATGAAGGCGCCCTGCCCACCGCCTATCATGCCCAATCTAAGTTTGGGCTGAGCTGATTTATTATCCGTCATCGTATAACCCGCAGTGATTCCTAGTCGATTCCCAGAATACGTTTGTTCGCTTCCATATCGCTGCCGCCATCCGCGAAATCATCGAAGGCTTTGTCGGTGACATGAATGATGTGCTTGCGAATAAACTCGGCCCCCTCTCTGGCACCGTCTTCCGGGTGCTTGAGGCAGCATTCCCATTCCAACACTGCCCAGCCTTCGAAGTCCATGGCAGCGAGTTTGGAAAACATGGCTTTAAAATCTACCTGACCGTCCCCTAAGGAGCGGAACCTGCCGGCGCGATCTACCCAACTCTGATAACCACCATAGACACCTTGTTTGGCTGTTGGATTAAACTCTGCATCTTTTATATGCACCATCTTGATCCGGTCTTGATAGGCATCCATGAACGCCAGGTAGTCTAGTTGCTGCAGAACCATATGACTGGGATCGAAGAGAATATTGCAGCGAGGGTGGTGGTTGACTCTCTCTAGAAACATTTCGAATGTAATGCCGTCGTGCAAGTCTTCGCCGGGGTGAATTTCATAGCAGACGTTGACACCTGCCTCATCGAACGCGTTGAGGATGGGCAGCCAGCGTTTGCCAAGCTCATCGAATGCCGTCTCGACCAAGCCCGCTGGACGCTGTGGCCAGGGGTAGAAATAGGGCCAGGCTAATGCGCCGGGGAAGGTCGCGTGGTCCGTAAGGCCGAGATTTTTCGAGGCCTTCGCCGCTAGCAGCATCTGCTCGCAAGCCCATTGCTGTCTTGCGCCTGGGTTGCCTCTAACATGCTCGGCGGCAAAGCCATCGAACATCTCGTCGTAGGCGGGGTGAACGGCTACCAGCTGCCCTTGCAGGTGCGTTGATAGCTCGGTTATCTCGACATTGTGCCCGGCGAGTGTTCCCTTGATCTCGTCGCAGTAGTCCACGCTCTCGGCGGCCTGTGACAGGTCGATCAGGCGTTCATCCCAGCTGGGAATCTGCACACCCTTGAATCCGCATTCCGCCACCCAGGAAGCAATGGCATCGAGTGAGTTGAATGGCGACTCGTCTGCTGCGAATTGCGCGAGAAAAACTGCGGGGCCTTTTATAGTTTTCATAGCTTGGTCACTGATTTGAAAAGTTGGTTCCCTTAACGCTAGTTAATTAGCAGCGCTTTAGAACGGAGAATCTGGAAAATAGTATTCGGCTGCATTCTCTTGAGTGATGAGTGGAGACCCAAGAATATACTCGCCATTGACCGGCACCTGAGAAGTGAATTTCAGCACCGTTAACTCCATAGCGGTCTCTATCATTGCCGGCGGATACAGAACATCAACGGGAGTTAGCTTGTCGCCATCCATAACGCGACGCACCATGTCTTTCATGCCACCGCCACCGACGATAAAGAGATCGTCTTGACGCCTAGCCTGGCGCACTGCCTGAATCACACCGATGGCGATATCATCGTCTTGCGCCCAGACCGCATCGATCTTGGGAAAGCGCGCCAGGAAATCCTGCATGACGCTGAAACCATCATCGCGATTCCAGTTTGCATGCTGATCGTCCAGCACATTGACGTTACTGCCTTCCAGTTCGGCCATAAAGCCGTCGAAGCGCTGCGTGTCGATCACTGTAGGGATTCCGCGCAACACGACTATGTCACCACTGCCGCTTAGCGCCTCTTTTATGTATTCGGCGGATACTCTACCCATCTCGGCATTGTTGCCGGCCACATAGACATCGGCTATGCCTTCTTCACTTAACCCTCTATCAACAACGGTAACGAATACTCCGCGGCGCTTAACATTACGCACGGGGCCGGTCAGAGGCGCCGATTCGAAGGGCAAGATGACCAGAGCGTCGATATTGTGGATCGCTACCAAGTCTTCCAAGTCGTTAGCCTGCTCGGAGGCGCTATTTGCCGTTACCAGAACGATGCGCAGGTCTGGGTTAGCCGCTTCGAGCCGGGCTTTGGACTGCTCAGCATGAAAGTTCAAACCTCCTGCCCAACCGTGGGTGGCCGACGGAATGGAGACGCCGATAGTAAGGGTTTGGGCAATTGCGCCCGATGCAAAACTCAACAACAGGGTTGCTAGCAATATGCGAATTCTGGATGGCATAGATCTGTCCTTTTTACTCTTTAGCTCTTTGCAAAGCTGATCGACTATTTCTGTGATTTCCGTTGAGCACTGGCCTTAAACTTAGGCGGGATAATGCGATCGGACAGCCAGTATAGCGAATCATAGGATTTCTGCTACTCGGTTGAATTAGGGAATTCTATGCCTAGGAATAGTTTCGATTTTATGCGTTTATTTGCGCTGTTATAGTCCGCCAAAACCCTATTTGGTGGTACTCTTAGCGCCGCTTCAGAAAAGACCAGACTTGCCGTTTTAAGAGCATTCATTAGGTTCAGCCCCGAGAACTTATTCCTCCTCGGCTAGCACCCAGAGAATTGGCCCATGAAAGATCTCACCCAAGGTTCACCCACTAAAATAATTCTAGCGATGGCTGTCCCGGTTGCCGCCGGCATGATCTTTCAGACTCTTTACCTACTCGTAGACCTCTACTTCGTTGCCGCTTTAGGAGACGACTCTGTTGCCGGAGTAGGAACTGCTGGCACCTTGTTATTCATGATCATGGCGCTGACGCAGATTCTAGGGGTAAGCGCCGTAGCGCTTATTTCACAGGCCGTAGGTCGCAAAGATCAGGAACATGCGAACCTGATCTTTAATCAATCTCTGGTTCTCTCTGCGCTATGTGCCGTGATCACTCTCTTAGGGGGCTATCTCTTTGCCGAATCCTATCTGCGCAGTATCACCGCCGACGAGGCAGCCCTCAGCGAAGGCCTGACATTTCTGTTCTGGTTTTTGCCGGGCATGGCCCTTCAGTTCGCGATGATGGCGATGGCCTCCTCTCTGCGAGCTACCGGCATCGTGAAACCCACCATGATCGTGCAGGTGCTGACCGTCGTATTGAATACTATTCTTGCGCCGATACTCATTGCCGGCTGGGGACCTGGGCCTGCTCTGGGCGTTCTGGGCGCAGGCCTGGCAAGCAGCATTTCCATAACCATCGGATTGGGCCTGCTGACCCTGTACTTCTTCAAATTGGAGAAGTATGTCTCCTTCGAATCCTCTCTGTGGCGACCACGATTCGACATCTGGAAGAAGATGATGGATATAGGGCTGCCCGCCGGCGGCGAGATGTTAATACTGTTTGTCTATTTCTCTGCGGTGTACTGGCTAATTCAGGACTTCGGCGCCGTTGCCCAGGCAGGATTTAGTATAGGGGGCCGCATCATGCAGTCCATCTTCATGCCCACTATGGCGATCGCGTTTGCAGTCGGTCCTATCATCGGTCAAAACTTCGGTGCCGGTAAATCCGACCGAGTACGAGAGACTTTTAACAGCGGTATTATTCTTAGCAGCCTAGTCATGTTTATCACCACGGTAATCATGCAGTGGCGGCCGGAGTTATTAGTGATGTTTTTTACCGACGATGCCGAAGTGATCGAGGTCGGTGCCGTATTCCTGCAACTGATCTCCCTTAACTTTGTAGCCCAGGGCATAGTTTTTACCTGCTCCGGGGTTTTTCAGGGCCTGGGAAATACGCGGCCGGCGCTGCTCAGCTCAGGGGTGCGCATACTCATCTTCATACCTATCGCCGTCTATCTTCGCTACCAGCCGAATTTCAGTATCAATATGGTCTGGTATGTCTCTATCCTCTCGGTAACGGCTCAGGCCATCGTGAGCTTTCTTCTGGCGCGCAGAGAATTCCGTCGAAAGTTAGGCAGGGGCGATGAGCAGCCGTCGACACCGGCCGTACCAGCCGAATCTGCCGCTTGAACCGAGCACTACAGAGCGCCTGGCTGCCGCGCTTGGATAGCCACCCGCTACCTACTCTCAGGTTGACAAGCCCCGAGGCGCCGATTAGTCTGGATCGACTCTTAGAACAACAAGGACTGAACCGATGAAGAAACTTCAAATTGCTGGCCTCTCAGCTGCTGCATTACTACTTAGCTCTACTGTTTTTGCCGGAGACGGCTTCTCTCCAGATCAGGCATTCCAGACTATGCTAAAGCTCGAGGGCACGTGGGCAGGTGAGGCACAAGTAGTTCCAGTGGGGCAATCGAGAGATGACGCTGCCGTATCGACCACTACGGTTTCATTCAAGAACATCGGTAATTCCTCTGTTATGCAGACTTTCGCCGCCGGCACACCTGCAGAGATGGTGAGCATGTATCATCAGAACGGCAAAGAAGAGCTCATTCATACGCACTACTGCGCTATCGGCAATCAGCCTTCGATGAAGTTCATCGACTCGGGTGAAGAAGGTGTTATCGATTTTCGCTTTACCAAGGGTACAAACATGGATGTGAATGCCGACGCGCATGCACACCATAGCTTCATGCGCATTATCGATGAGAATACTTACGAGTCGCGCACGGAAAATTGGGGCGGTGGTCAGATGACCTCAGTGCGCTACACTACAATGAAGCGAGTTGCCGAATAACCGTACTGCCTTAAGAGGTAGGAAAGAAGGCGCATAGTATTGCGCCTTTTTTTATGGCTAATGAAATAGTTGTCAAGCATCCAAACGGCGAGGACTCCCTCGTTCAAATTTTAGTATGTGGCCCTTAAACTCTTTGACCAGATAGTCGGTGTGGATTGGCTTTTCGTGGAGAGAGTTAAACCCGAATTCGATCATCCGTTCGCTCAGCTTATTTTTCCTGCCGCGCCCTGGGTCGACAAGAATGACCTCACAGGCAGGATTAGAATGGGCTTCGATAAAGTTAGCCAACAGCGCTACATGTTGTTCCTCGTATAAGAGATCGCTACCGATTATTAGGTCGAACAGACCGAGATCGTCGTGAGCATCAGCCCAACCGACTTGCGCATAGTTAATAGGCAGGCCCTCGTTAAGCTGCGCGTTTCGCTGCAAAAAAAGACCAGCCTCTGGATGATGATCGGTTGCCGTGATATTGGCTAACTTTTTGTTCAATAACAAGCTGGAAAGAGCCATGCCACAGCCGATCTCCAGTATGCGTTTAGTACCCGT
>CAJQHM010000120.1 GCA_905478195.1 uncultured Pseudomonadales bacterium | reverse complement strand
CTTCCTTGGTAACGATTATATTGCTGGATTCGCTGCGTGTTCTTCTTGGCTGTTGCACGCAGTCGATCATGCCGGCTCCAACAGTTACATTGCTGAGCCTATCTAAAATAATGAAGCTGCCAGTGGCGCGGTTGTCCTTGTAGCTATCGAAACAAACTGTCTCGTCCAAGTTTATTTCGGTTAGGCCAATTTCATTTGATTCAAGGCCTGGTGCGGGATGCTTTTCCAGAGTATTTACGTCGATTCGGCTATGAATCGTATTCAGGCTGCCGCTTACAGTCTTGCTGCCTAATTTGAAATCGAAAACTTTTCCTGGAAGTAATGGGGTCTCTGCCATCCATACGACAGTGGCATCGAAGCGTGTATCGCTGGCGGTAACATTCTCGGGGTGTGCGAGTATGTCGCCACGGCTTACGTCGATCTCATCCTCCAATGTGAGTGTAACGGCCATGGCTGCGTGAGCTAACTCAAGCTCTTCGTCGTAAGTTACGATGGATTTAATGCGGCTCGTTTTGTTCGACGGAAGGACCGTTATCTCGTCACCCTTGCGAATTACTCCTGAGGCGACCGTGCCGCAGAAGCCGCGAAAGTTTAAGTTGGGTCGATTGACGTACTGCACCGGAAAGCGAAAATCGTAATAGTTCTTGTCGCCGGCTATCTCTATGCTTTCGAGAAGCGGCATTAATGCACCGCCGTCATACCAGGGAGTGTGCTCGCTTGGGTTCACCACATTATCCCCGGTTAGTGCAGACAGGGGTATAAAGTGGAAGCTTGCCGGGTCGAGCTTCTCGCTGAATTTTAGGTAGTCTGCTTTAATTTCATTAAAGACGCTCTCGCTAAAATCGACCAGATCCATTTTGTTGACAGCAACAATAATGTGCTTAATACCCAGCAGTGAGGCAATAAAACTATGTCGCCGCGTCTGTACCTGAACGCCGTGGCGCGCATCGATTAGAATTATTGCCAAATCGCAGGTGGAAGCGCCGGTGGCCATGTTGCGCGTGTATTGTTCGTGGCCGGGAGTGTCGGCAATGATGAATTTTCTTTTCGCAGTGGAAAAATAACGATAAGCCACGTCTATAGTAATGCCCTGTTCGCGTTCCGCCTGCAGACCATCTACCAGCAGCGCCAGATCAATGTTCCCTCCAGTGGTTCCCGACTTAACGCTATCGGCCTCAATGGCTGCAAGCTGGTCTTCATAGATCATCTTGGAGTCATGAAGCAGGCGACCGATTAATGTGCTCTTGCCATCATCCACGCTACCGCAGGTCAGCAGGCGCAGGAGTTCCTTGCGTTCGTGTTGCGCCAGATAGGCATTGATGTCGGTGCTAATTAAGTCGGATTGATGTGACATGTCTGTTTAGAATCTCATGCGGCTGTGATTGCTGATTATCTGATAGCGTTGGGCTAGAAATAGCCTCGGCGTTTCTTGTCTTCCATAGAGCCGATCTTGTCAGAATCGATGAGTCGTCCTTGCCTCTCGGAACTTGTAGCCAAAAGCATTTCCTGGATGATTTCGGGAAGGGTTGTGGCGGTAGAGTCGACCGCGCCGGAGAGTGGGTAGCAGCCCAGAGTGCGAAAGCGCACAGTCTTGGTTTCGATTTTCTGGTCTTCTTCAATAGGCATTCGATCGTCATCAACCAGGATGTCAACACCGTCGATGTTAACAACGGGCCTTGGCTTGGCGAAGTACAAAGGTACGATGTCGATATTGTTCAGGTAGATGTACTGCCAAATATCCAGCTCGGTCCAATTTGATAGTGGAAAGACTCGAATACTCTCGCCCTTGTTGATCTTTCCATTGTAGATATTCCACAGCTCTGGCCTTTGGTTCTTGGGATCCCAGATGTGATTCTTGTCGCGGAAAGAAAACACTCTCTCTTTGGCTCGGGATTTTTCTTCGTCGCGTCTAGCTCCACCGAATGCCGCATCAAATTTATATTTATTTAGCGCCTGCTTTAAGGCTTGAGTCTTCATGATGTCGGTGTGTTTTTCGCTGCCGTGGGTAAACGGGCCAACACCCGCGTCGACACCCTCCTGATTAATATGCACGATCATGTCCAGGCCAAGTTTCTCGATCTGTTGGTCACGAAAGGCAATCATCTCCTTGAACTTCCATGTTGTGTCGACATGCATCAGGGGAAAGGGCAGTTTGCCTGGGTAGAAGGCTTTGAGTGCCAGGTGCAACATGACTGCCGAGTCTTTGCCGACTGAGTACAGCATCACCGGCTTATCGAATTCGGCAGCAACCTCACGCATTATGTGAATGCTCTCTGCTTCGAGTTGTTTTAGGTGAGTTAGATTGTATTCGGACATAATCTGTTAATTCATAGTGGACAGAGACAATTCTCAGTCGAAAATTCGATGGGGCGTGATAGTTGCTGCAGTGATCTTCGGTTTAATGCTTGGGCTGGTTTGAGGCTTCTTCTTCGCTGTTTGAGATTGACTTACTAATGCCAAACTCTTCGGATAGCGCACCTTTTTGGCTTGGGTCTTGTTTTGCTGCATAGTCCTTCGGAGGGTTCAGGCCACCAGCAGCCTCGGGCTCTTCATTGCTATCGAACACGGCATCGGAGCCGGCGGGTAGTAATTTGCTCGCCACTTCATTGCTGCATAGATCTTGGGCGCCGCTCGCCAAATGCTGATAGACCTCACGATAACTCTCCGTCATATGCTGCACTAAGTCGGCTGTCATGCTGAAATGGTCGCTTACATTGTCGCGATAGGTCAGATGATTATCTTTGATGTCGCGAATTTGATTTTCCAATTCCTGGACTCGTGACGCACTGCTATTTAAGCGGCTGGAGAACACTACGCCAATGATTACTCCGACGGCTAGACATGCTATTGCAGTTACCCAGATCATTTAAATAATCGCCTCTTGATGACATCTCGCTCAAATGATTTGCCTCTAGCTGGATTCCAGTCTAGGGCGCGATCGGCAAGTATACCCCAGTTTAGGCGATTTTTTTAGCAAACTTGTTGTCTGCGTGCCTGCTGAGTGTCATTCATGTAAGTAGGGGCAGCCTAGGAGTGAATAGAGGTTGCCATTCATCTCCAGAGTCTGGAAACTGAGCGTTTTTTCGACAGCAGCTAATTGGCAGAGCACCTTCTTAGGCAAGGAAACCTTCTTAGACAAGGAAACCATTTTAGGCAAGGAAACCATGGGTCCATTGCAGCGCTACAATCTCGACCTTCAGAACAACACAATATCTGCTGATGATGCGCAGCTTGCGCTAGTGGGTCAGCTGCAGCAATTGTATGAGCAAATTTCGCGTTCCCAAAAGGCGAACCCGGGACTGAAGGCATGGTTGCAGAAAAAATTATTGGGTAGAGATCAGCAGAGTGCCCCAATTCGGGGTCTCTATATTTGGGGTGGAGTGGGACGCGGCAAGACCTATTTGATGGATGTGTTTTTCGAGAGCCTGCCGGGTAAGGCTAAAATGCGTACGCATTTTCATCGTTTCATGCAACGGGTTCATCGCGACCTAGGGTCGTTGCAGGGTGTGAAGAATCCCCTGGAGCAGGTGGCGGACAAGATAGCCAGAGAGTCGCGCGTTCTATGTTTTGATGAGTTTTTCGTTCGTGATATCGGTGATGCGATGATTCTTGCCGGGCTGCTGGAAGCGCTGTTCGCCCGGCAGGTGATATTAGTCGCAACGTCGAATATAGAGCCCGACCGGCTTTATGAGGACGGCCTGCAAAAGCAGCGCTTCATGCGCGCGATAGACCTTATTAAGAAGCATACAAAAACCGTAGAAATTTCCAGGGGTGTCGACTATCGGCTGCGCAGCCTCACCCAAGCTACGCTTTATCACTGCCCTATAACCGCTGCTACCGAAGCGAAGTTGCTGGAATGTTTCTTTGAACTTGCCCCTGACCGGGAACACGCTAAAAAAGGGGCAGAGATTGAGATATTGGAGCGGCGTATAGGCACGCAATACTGCAACCAGGACGTGGTGTGGTTTGCCTTCGAGCAGATATGCGAGGGAGCTCGTAGCGCTTTCGACTATGTGGAATTGGCGAAGATTTACCATGCGGTCATTCTGTCAGGAGTGCCGCTGATGAGGGAAGAGTCCAGCGATAGTGCCCGGCGCTTCATTAGTCTGGTCGACGAACTCTACGACAGGCGCGTGAAGCTAATTATCGCTGCCGAGGTGCCAATAGCCGAGCTATATAGTGGGGAAAAGCTGCAATTTGAGTTCGAGCGCACCAAATCCAGGCTAATAGAGATGCAATCGGAGGAGTATCTTAGTGGTGAGCATGTGTCTTGAGCTCTGGAGCCAGCTCAAATAAGGATGTATTTGCTGAGATTTAGCCAAAACTGTCATGTGGCCGGCAGTCACGAATGGCGACAGGCGATACTATCCTCAGCTCCCGAAAAATCTACATTCTAGGCCTAAATTCGCTTGAATTTTAGACATCGCTCCGGTAGTATTCGCGCTCCTTAAAGCAAAGCCTAATGACAGAATAATGAAGACTTATAGCGCAAAACCACACGAAGTAGACCAGAAATGGCTTATCGTAGATGCAGAAGGCCAGACTCTAGGCCGCATGGCTACTGAGATAGCGACTCGCCTTCGCGGCAAACACAAGCCAGAATACACGGCTCACGTGGATGTGGGCGATTTTGTCGTTGTAATCAATGCTGACAAGGTAAGAGTAACTGGCAATAAGGCAAAGGGTAAGATCTATCACGCTCACTCTGGTTTTCCAGGTGGTCTGAAATCATTGTCTTTCGAGAAATTGCTGGATAAAGCCCCAGAGCGTGTCGTTCAATTGGCCGTTAAGGGTATGCTCCCTAGAAGCTCTCTAGGTAGAGCGATGTTCCGGAAACTCAAAGTATATGCCGGATCTGAGCACCCACATGGCGCACAGCAACCGCAGACACTTCAACTTTAAGAGGTTCGCCTGATTTATGTCTAGCACTCAATATTACGGTACTGGCCGACGTAAGACTTCGACAGCGAGAGTCTTTCTAACTAGCGGTAGCGGTGCGATTACCGTAAACAGCCGACCCCTGGATGGTTATTTCGGGCGCGAAGTTGCGCGAATGATCGTTAAGCAGCCACTCGAGCTTGTGGAGATGGTTGAGAAATTCGATATTAAAGTCACCGTGCGCGGCGGTGGTAGCTTCGGGCAAGCCGGTGCAATCAGGCATGGTATCACTCGTGCACTGATGGATTACGATGAAGAGCTAAAGCCAACGTTGCGTAAGGCTGGATTTGTAACCCGCGACGCGCGAGAAGTTGAAAGAAAGAAAGTAGGCCTACGCAAAGCGCGTAAGAAGCCACAGTTTTCCAAGCGTTAAAACCTTGGATGTCGAAAAACGCCGATTTCGGGTTCGAAATTGGCGTTTTTTTTGTCTGCAAAAAATATTTTTCTCCCCTGTTATCAATGATATAGCTAGCATTTAGGCCGCACCTAGACTTGCTAAAAAGTGTAAAATTGACTAACATTCACGCGCTTTGCCGACCCTCCATGGCGGTATGGCCCAAACTCGCGATCGATGAGTCGCATATCCCTGAGCTGCGGGGATAATTCAATTTACAAGCGTGTTCTCAAGGAGAAATTTACGGTGACTGACGACAGTACTAATGCTGGCCGTAGACGGTTTTTAGTGGGTTCAACTTCGGCTGTAGGTGCCGCTGGAGTTGTTGGGGCTGCGGTCCCTTTTATCGGATCTTGGAGCCCGAGTGCCAAGGCGCGTGCTGCTGGTGCACCAGTTAGAATCGACATCAGTCGTCTGCAAGACGGTGAGATGTTAGGCCCCATCCCCGCATGGCGCGGCAGGCCCATATTTGTTATCAAGCGTTCGGAGGAAATACTGAGCGCCTTGAATGAAGACCCGGGTCGTTTAACCGACCCCAATTCAGAGCAGCTTGAACAACCCGACTATGCTCAGAATGAAACTCGATCGCGCACACCCGATGTCATGGTACTTGTTGGCTTGTGCCCGCATCTTTTCTGTTCACCTACGCCTCATATAGAGCTCAAGCCAGAGCCTTTCGATACCGAGTGGCGTGGTGGCTTTTTCTGTCCTTGCCATGGGTCGCGTTTCGATCTGGCTGGCCGCGTTTACAGTGGCTCACCTTCTTCTCGAAACATGGAAGTTCCACCTTACTCCTTCGAGGGAGACAACGTCCTCGTGATAGGTATTGATGAGGAGACAACGGCATGACCGACACAGCAAACAACGCAAACGATTCAGCAAAACCGAGCCGATTGATGAGTGCCGCAACCGGCCTCGTCGGGTGGATTGATGCCAGACTTCCTATCGTGCGTGCTTGGAAACAGCACATGAGCGAGTACTACGCGCCCAAAAATTTCAATTTCTGGTATTTCTTTGGCGTACTTTCTCTTGTCGTGCTAGTTATGCAGCTGCTAACAGGCATCTGGCTGACGATGAACTACACGCCGAGTGCCGAAGCGGCATTCGCCTCGGTCGAGTACATCATGCGAGACGTGGAGTGGGGGTGGCTATTACGCTATCTGCACTCGACAGGTGCCTCGGCATTTTTTGTAGTCGTCTATGTGCATATGTTCCGCGGCTTGATGTATGGCTCCTATCAGAAGCCGAGAGAACTCATCTGGGTTTTCGGCATGGCTATCTATCTCGTTCTCATGATGGAAGGTTTTATGGGCTATGTTCTACCCTGGGGCCAGCTGTCCTACTGGGGTGCGAATGTAATCGTATCACTAGCCGGTGCCATCCCCGTAATCGGTGATGATTTGTTGGTATGGGTACGCGGCGATTACTTGATCTCTGGCGCTACGCTTAACCGGTTTTTTGCACTACACGTAGTTGCGTTGCCGATTGTGTTGATTGCCTTGGTAGTACTGCACATTCTTGCTCTGCACGAAGTGGGTTCCAATAACCCCGACGGCATTGATATAAAGAAGCACAAGGGCCCGGATGGTATTCCACTGGACGGCGTTCCTTTTCACCCGTACTACACGATGTATCATGATTTCGCGGGCGTGGTTCTATTCTTGTTCGTATTCTGTGCCATCGTGTTTTTTGCACCGGAAATGGGGGGCTACTTTCTCGAAATTGCTAACTTTCAGGAAGCGAATTCTCTGAAGACTCCTGAGCACGTGCCACCAGTTTGGTATTTCACGCCGTTTTATTCCATGTTGCGAGCAGTGACCTATCCCCTGTTTGGTGTAGATGCGAAATTCTGGGGCATGTTAGTCATGTTCGGCGCAATTGCCATTCTCTTTGTCTTGCCTTGGCTGGATAAGAGCCCAGTCAGATCTATGCGTTATAAGGGCACCTATAGCCGTGTAGCTCTTCTAATGTTCCTGGTCTCGTTCTTTATTTTGGGCGTGCTGGGCACACAATCTGTTAGCCCGGCCAAGACATTGCTGGCGCAGTTAATGACACTGGTTTACTTTGCCTTCTTTATTGCAATGCCTTGGTATACGCGAAAGGAAAAGACAGCACAGCCTCCGGAAAGAGTCACTGGTCGCTTCATCACCATTCCACAGCTGATCGGGTCTATTCTGCTGCTCATATTCTTGGTGGTGGTACCGCTGATGTTAACTAACACTGCCCACGCCGCTGAGGCCAATCTGGACCTCGAGCATGTTGAGACGAGCTTCGATGACAAGGGTTCACTGCAGCGTGGCTTTCAGACCTATATGAACTACTGTTCTAGCTGTCACGAGCTCGGCTTTGCGCGCTATGCAAGAGCGGCAGAAGATCTTGAGATTCCGGAAGAAATGGTTGTAGAGAATCTGATTTTTGATGGCTCACTAATTGGAGATTTGATTACCAATTCTATGGCGAATAAAGACTCCGAAGGCTGGTTCGGCGCGGCGCCTCCCGATCTAACCTTGATCGGTCGAGTGCGGCATCCTGATTGGTTGTATAGTTACCTGAAGGGGTTCTACGCGGACGAAACGAGAGCCTTTGGTACTAATAATAAGATATTCCCCAATGTTGCGATGCCTAACGTATTGCATGAGCTGCAGGGTGATGTGGTCTGTGAATCCCATGGTGATCCTGATCATTGCGAGTTAGAGCATGTGGCAGGTACTGGTGCGCTTAGCCCGGAAGAATTTGATGCCACGGTTGCTGACCTGGTGAATTTTCTTTATTACATGGGTGAGCCGATTCGAGCCAGACGCCAAGAGATTGGAATCTGGGTTTTAGCATTTCTTGCAATTCTCTATGTACTAACAACGTTGCTAGGTAGAGAGTTCAGTAAGGATTACCACTAATAAATCTTTGTCTGTGAAGTCACGCGAGGCGTGACTTCAATGTAGTCGACAAGAACACTAAATACGAACAGATAAGATTAAAGGGATTGATATGGGTGTAGTAGCAAAACGGTCGTCAATGACATTTTATTCAGATGGCACGAGTCATTATAGTCATCGGGTTAGAATCGTTTTAGCGGAGAAAGGCGTGACTGTCGAAACTATCGATGTCGACCCTGATAACAAGCCTGAAGATCTGGCTTCGCTAAATCCATATAATACGCTTCCCACCCTGGTTGATAGGGATTTAGTTCTCTATGAAGCGGACATCATGATGGAATATCTCGATGAGCGATTTCCGCATCCACCGCTGTTTCCTGTATATCCTGTTGCGCGCGCCGAAAGTCGCCTTTGGATCTATCGCATCAAGCAAGACTGGTGCGGAAAGGTTGACGCGATAATGGCTAACAAGGGTACTCCTGCGCAGTTGGAAAAGGCGCGTAAGGAATTGCGCGAAAGCCTGCTTTCAATAGCGCCTATATTTGGTGAAAAGCCGTTTTTCATGAGCGATGAATTTACTATCGTGGATTGCTGTGTGGCTCCAATACTATGGCGATTGCCAGTAATGGGTATCGATCTTCCAAAGAACAAAACTACCAAGCCATTGCTCGCATATAGAGAGCGTCTCTTCGAGAGAGATTCAGTGCTGGCGAGCTTTTCCGAGCAAGAAAAAGAAATGGTCTAGGTATTATCCCTTGAGCGAGGAATTCACTATGACTATGAGTTCTAGCCGACCGTATATTGTCAGAGCACTCTACGACTGGATTATTGAAAACGACTGCACTCCTTATATTCTTGTAAATGCCTTCGCCGACGACGTGGAAGTGCCGCAGGAACACGTTAAGGATGGTCAGATAATTCTCAACATCTCACCTTCTGCCGTTCAGAGCTTATTTATTCGTACTGAGGCTGTCGATTTCGATGGTCGCTTTGCGGGTATTCCGAAGCGAGTCTATGTCCCAATCGCAGCGGTCATGGGGATTTATGCAAAAGAGAATGGGCAGGGAATGATCTTCGATTCAGAGGCAAACCTGCCTAAGCCACCCAGTCCTTCCGGTGTGGATAATTCTGGCGATAAAAAAAGCGCAGACTCCAAGCCGTCAAATCCAGGCAAGAAACCTGCGCTCCGTGTAGTTAAATAAACGCTTAATGCGGTGGCTAAATAAATCGCCAACAACTCTGTTGCAGATCTATTCCTAGTTTATATATTCAAAAACCTTAACTACTTTGGTTACGCCGGAAACATTGCGAGCTAGTCTAGCCGCATTGTCGCCGCCAGCTTGATCGATCATGCCCATCAGATAGATGGCACCGTTCTCAGCTATCACCCTAACCTGGCCCGACGGGACCTCATTATTGGCCAGCAGAATCGTGCGTACTTTAGTTGCTATCCAGCTGTCGTTGCTGCGCGCGAGAAAACCGGTTTTGCCGGCTACTTCTAACTCGTTATGAATTCGTTTGATCTTGGCGCTGGCTGTACTCGCGATCTCGCTGGCTTTATTTTTTAGATCATTCGATTCAACTTGACCTACCAATAGCACCACGCCGTTATGGCTAATCACATCGAAGTTCGCTTGTCTGAAGGCGGGCTCCTGCGACTTCATATTGACGATTACTTTAGTCTCGATGGATTGATCTTCTACTCTGGCGCCAGCAGTTCTTTCTGTCGGATCTTCAGAAATTCCTTGTTCGCCAGTTGTTTCCACCAGAATCGCGGTGCATGAAGTTATGAAAAGAAGCGTTAGTAGGAGCAAGCTTTTGTTTAGAGACTGCAGTCTCATGGTTCGTCACCTCCAAATAATTGAGTGTCAATAAAATCGCACAGGCAGTGTATGATTACCAGGTGCACTTCCTGGATGCGAGCGGTTCGGCTAGAAGGAACTCGAATTTCTATGTCCTGTTCGCGAAGTAATCCGGCCATCTCTCCGCCATCATTACCGCTTAGAACTGCCAGAAGCATCTCCCTCTCCTGCGCCGCTTTCATGGCAGCTGCGACATTGGCTGAATTGCCACTTGTCGAGATGGCGAGGAGTACATCACCCGACTGCCCAAGTGCGCTAACTTGTTTCGAGAAAATTTCCTCGTAGCTATAGTCGTTCGCAATGGCGGTTATCGTCGAGCTATCGGTAGTTAAGGCAACAGCGGGTAGCCCCGGGCGTTCCTTTTCGAATCGGTTCAATAGTTCGGCCGAGAAGTGCTGCGCATCACCGGCTGAGCCCCCGTTTCCGCAGCTAAGTATCTTGCCGTTGTTCAAGAGGCAATTTACCATCGCCTCTCCTGCTCGATGAATCGGCTCTATAAGCACTTCAATGGACTTCTGTTTTGTTTCGATGCTATCCAGAAAATGCTGGCCGATTTGATTGGCTAATTCCATCTAGTGACTACCTTGTTGGTTCTTCCGAAAATAAAATGTATCTCTTAATATCGGCCGCTAGGCCGCCAATATTTACCGCTTTGGGGCTACTTTCTTCAGCTAGCTTCGATTAGGACTTCAAAGTGGGGGTGAAAGTTTCACGAGAATGCGTTTTTAATCCAATCGAAGCGCTGTGCGCCGGTCTGACTATTGGCGTCCGCTCCACCAGATAGCCCAAGGACATCGAAGCGGCAGGGGCAGTGCTGTAGCCCTGTGTGTGTCTGTAAGTAGTGCGCCGCAGTAAGGCGTATGCGACGTTGTTTGGCTACGGTGACTGAGGCAGCAGCGCCACCGAAGAGTCCGTTTGCCCGGTAACACACCTCAATGAATACCAATGTGCCCGAATCGCTCATGATTAGATCGATTTCGCCAAATCGACTGTGATAGTTGGTACTTAGAAGTTTGAGTCCTTTTGAGCGTAAGAAGTCCGCGGCTCTTGATTCTTGTGCCTTGCCTATTTCCTGGCTGTTGCTACGTCGTCGAAAATACACGATCCCAATCCTTTGGGCTTAGTGGTGAGTTAGTGGCGAGCGAATGGCTAGTCTGAAGCAGTGCCAGCTCTGTCTTCTAGGGTGGCCTTCCCCTCTATGAATCTGGCCACCTCGAGGCGGCGGTGAATGCGGCCATTTTCATCCATGCTGAGAATGCCGGTAGCGCCGGGCAGCGTAGCGATGTCTCCGTCATTGAACTGCTGTAGGCGCGCATACAAGCGGAAACTGTCTATGCCCATGGCGCGGAACCGTTGCACCGGCCCTTGTGCGGGCCGTAGACTTGATGCCGCGTTGGTTTTAAGCGGGTCGTAGCCGGTCAATATCCATGGTGCGTCGGTAAACACGATGCCGTTTAGGTCTTGATTGACACTGGGATTGTCCAAGCCATCATAGATGGAGGGTAGGGCATAGACGGGGATGTCTCCTGCAAAATAGAAAGCGAGAGTGGGCTTAATTTGCCTTCCTTCCCGCGGGTTCGCGATGAGGAAAATAAAGTCGATGTCTCCTCGTCGCCTGGGTGTAAATTCGACGCGAGACCTGGGTAACAGGTCAACAATACGGTCACGACGTGCCTCACTTGAATCGATAGCCATCAATCGTTTAATCACATCAGCGTAATCGGTATCGCCACCGAATGTGGACTGAGAAACGAGGTTTCCACCTTTGCTGGCCCAGCTGTTGGCGAAGGCCTGCTGCAGGCGCTGGTAGTCAGAGGATTGGGGTGTGATTATCGCGGCATTCTTGTAACCGGCCTGCCAGGCTAAGTTGGCGGCTTGCTCAATCTCATCCTCTGGCGCCAGTCCAAATTGGGTTAGGTTGTTTGAAAGGTTGATGCTGTCATCTGAGTAATTTAAAGCGAGGGTTGGAACCGGCAGCTCATCCAGTTGTTGGAGCTGGTTGACTAGTTGCTTGTAGAGCGGCCCGATGATGAGATCGGCACCGCTGGCAACAGCGGCATCGTATATGGGATAAACGTTGCTCAGGTTGCTGCTGTCGAAAACCGAAATCTTCGGTACGTCGCGGGAGATGTCTAAGGCGGCATAGTACGCGCTTAAAAAGCCTTCCTGTATCGCCTTGCCCGCGCTGTCTTGCAGAGGAAGTATAAGAGCTATGTGCTTTGGCCGTTGTTGCCAGCTTAGCTCTAACTTTGTCAAACGCTGGGGAAGTTGCTGCGATGCTGGGTGCTGGCTCCATATTCTTTGCCACTGACGAATTGCATCGAGCTGAGAGCGGATGCTGTATTGCTCAGAGCTTACTACGCGCGCGAGTTCAACCCAGCCCCGTGACTGGTAACTGTTAGCCGTACTTGCAAAGTTATCGAGCTGGGCAGGCGAGAATCTGGTGATAGCGTCCCAAATTTCATTGTGGACATTAAGCGACACTCCCGCATTTGCTGTGCCGGTCTCGCCCAGCCTCAGGTAGGAAGCGAGAGCTAGTTCATACTGGCCGTCGTCTTGATAAGCTTGACCCAAAACCAGTAGGTACTCGCTTAGTAACTCCGGCCGATCTTCAAAGCTAGTGTCAGCAGTCTCTGTCAGCAGGCTTACCGCCTTCGCGGTCTGGCCGTTGCGCAAGGCCAGCTGCGCTTCTAACAAGGCGGCGCGCAGCTGTAAAGTTTCAGGATAGTCTTCAAGATTATTGAGAAGAGTCCATTGCCGCGTAGCTCCTTCGTTATCTCCACTGGCGATCATCGCTTCCAGTGCGAGTATTCGCAGCTGGGCAGATTCCAGTCCGTCGGTTGCGTTCGCCGCGCGAACAAGTTCGCCGATGGAGGCATCTTGCGGATCGAAGCTTGGTGCCGATTGTTCTGGCACGGTCGTAGTTGAGCCGCATGCCTGTAAGAGGGCAAACAGCAGGGGAAGGAGTAAGGGTGCTTTGCGCATAGTGGATAATTTCATCTTTGTATCAGGGATTATGTCTGTTAAGTTGTGCGCTTGTTTTTAGAGACTAATACAGTTAACTAGGTACAGCAATTTATTAGCTGATGTAGTTAACCCTTTTGGGCTCGCCGATGAGATTAATAGATTGAGAACCTTGCCTGATGAGTGATCCTGGAACGCTCTATATAGTAGCCACGCCAATAGGAAATTTGGATGATATTTCCAAGCGTGCGGCAGAGATACTGAATGATGTCGATCTTATAGCGGCGGAAGATACTCGTCATAGTCAAAGACTACTGCAGAGTATACAGGTTCAAACTCCCGTAGTTTCACACCATGATTTTTCTGCGGACATCGCTATTCAGCGCATTCTCGACAAGCTCGAAGCCGGGCGTTCAGTAGCCTTGATCTCGGACGCGGGCACGCCGCTTATTTCAGATCCCGGTTATAAATTGGTTAGGCTGGCCAGGGAGAGAAACCTCTCTGTCATTCCCATCCCCGGCGCAAGTGCTCTGATAACGGCGCTAAGTGTTTCCGGGCTTGCTACAGATCGATTTACCTTTGAGGGGTTTTTGCCAAACAAGGCGCAAGCCCGGCAGAAAAAACTATCACTGCTAGCGAGCGAGCAGCGCACCATGGTGTTCTATGAGTCTACCCACAGGATTGTGGACAGCGTTACGGATATGAGTGTGGTCTTCGGTTCGGAGCGCCTGATCTTCATCGCGCGGGAGCTAACCAAACGCTTTGAGTCACATTTTCTCGGTACCGCAAGTGCCTGCGTCGAATGGCTAGGCGCAGACGCGAATCAGCAGAAGGGCGAATTTGTTGTCATCGTTTCCGGCAGCGATGCTCAGTTGGAGGAAAAGCGAAAGCATGAGCAGGCTATGGATATAGTGCGACTCTTAAAGCAAGAGGTGTCGATGAAGAAGGCGGTAAGCCTTGCAAGTCAGATAAGCGGCGCACGAAAAAACCTACTGTATGAGGCGGCCTTGAAAGAATTCGCTGGCGATGAGCGCTAAATAGCCTCTGACCTGCTCGAATAGTGATTGTAACTGATGGCGTTCTCCTTTAGTCTTCGCCTCGAGTCAGCCGGGCAATTGCTGTCTTTAGCTCTTCGTTTTTCGACTATCGATTTACGAGGAAATCGACAGAGGAAAGTCCGGGCTCCGCAGAGCAGGGTGCCAGGTAACGCCTGGGGGGTGTAAACCCACGGCAAGTGCAACAGAAAGTATACCGCCGCAACGCTTTCGAGCATTGAGGTAAGGGTGAAATGGTGCGGTAAGAGCGCACCGCGCGGCTGGTAACAGTTCGTGGCAAGGTAAACCCCACTCGGAGCAAGGCCAAATAGGAATCCACAGATGCTGCTCGCATTGGATTCGGGTAGGCCGCTAGAGATCTGTGGCGACGCAGATTGCAGATGAATAATTGTCCTCGACAGAACCCGGCTTATAGGCTGGCTCGCTTTTAATTCCCCACTTCGGCATAAATTGTCGATAAATCTTAATAATTTACTTTAACTACGACTGCTATTGAATTGTATTCCCTGAGAATGCGATTTTCTGATTTCTTCACTTTGACCGCATTTCCCCGCTTTTAGCGACAAGTTGCCGCACTTTACCCATAGATATCAGACAAATAAGGCTTGCGCTGGCGCAATTGTGACTCTATAGTGTTGCTTTGTGGCGAAAAGTGGAAAAAGTTGTTGAATTGTGGGAATTGAAGGATTCAATCCCGATATACAACTTCCACTAAAAATGGGGACAACACGTGTTTCGCGGCATAAATACTATCAATCTCGATGTGAAAGGTCGCATGGCAATGCCTGCGCGCTACCGTGAGCAGCTATTAAGTCATTGCTCAGGGCATCTGGTAGTTACTATCGACACGAACCATCGATGTCTTTTGCTCTATTCTCTCTCCGAGTGGGAGGTTATTGAGCGTCAAATTGAAGCCCTTTCCAGTTTTGATCCAATGTCTCAGCGCGTCAAGCACCTGCTCATCGGTCATGCTAATGATCTAGAGCTAGACGGCAGTGGTCGCATCCTACTTCCCCAAGAGTTACGTCAGTACGCACAGCTAGAAAAGCATGTGTGCCTTATCGGGCAGGGCAAAAAATTAGAGATCTGGAGCCAGGATAACTGGAATCAGCAGCGAGATCAGTGGTTAACAGAATCGACTACCGAGGGAGAGCTGCCGGATAAATTACGCTCCTTGGCGCTCTAGGTTGAAGCCATGACCGCCGAGTCAGCGCACGAAACGGTATTGATGCAGGAAGCTATCGATGCTCTTTCGATTCGCGAAGATGGAATTTATGTTGACACAACATTCGGGAGAGGCGGGCATAGCCGGTCAATCCTAGAGCGGTTAGGGCCAGAGGGTCGGCTTATCGTTTTCGATAAAGACCCTGATGCGATAGAAGTAGCAAACCGAATGCAAGAGAAGGATGCGCGCATAGAAATCATGCATGCACCCTTCGGGGAGATTGAGTCGCAGGTAAGTGTGCTAGGTGTGGGCGGCGAGATCGACGGTATCTTATTCGATCTAGGTGTTTCTTCGCCGCAGCTCGATAACGCGAGCAGGGGGTTTAGTTTTCTGCGGGACGGGCCCCTAGATATGCGGATGGATCCAACGATAGGGCAGAGCGCCGAGCAGTGGATTAACAGTGCTCAAGAACACGAGATAGCGGATGTGCTCTATCAGTATGGCGAAGAGCGACATTCGAGACGCATGGCCAGGCGGGTCATTCTAGAGCGGGCAGAGAAACGCATCACTACCACTGGCGAACTGGCAGAAATTATAAAAGAAGCGAATCCGGCATGGGAGCGGGATAAGCATCCGGCAACCAGAGCGTTTCAAGGAATCCGCATATTCATTAACGATGAGTTAGGGGAATTGGAAAGAGGGCTGGAGCAAGCGCTGAAGGTGCTGAAGTTGGGAGGAAGGATCGTTGTTATTAGTTTTCACTCCTTAGAAGATCGAATGGTAAAGAAATTTATCGCGACACAGGCGAAGGGAGATAATTTTCCGAGAGGCCTGCCGATCTCCCAGGACATGCTAGATCCCAAGCTGAGGCCCATAGGAAAAAGAATCAAATCGAGTGCAGGTGAAGTAGAGCAAAACCCGAGAGCCAGAAGTGCAGTGATGCGAGTGGCTGAGAAAACCGCTCATTAGATTAACGATTCTAGCGGCAATAAATATGAGTGCAAAGGAAACCAGAGCAGCAAGCAAGCCGAAAGCGAAAGAGCTTTCTATTTTGCAATGGGCGGGCATTCGAAATCGTTCCAGCATTGTGCTGTTTGCAGTCTTGGCGCTAGTGCTTGGTGCGGGGCTTTCAGTGGTCTCTACTACGCATGAGAATCGCTTCGCCTTTAATGAGCTGCAAGTGCTAAGAGATCAGGCAAATAATTTGGAAGTTCAGTGGGGCCAGCTCCTGATAGAACAGAGTACCTTCGGGGTCGAGGGCCGAATAGAGCAGAAGGCCTTTGAGCAATTGCAAATGGAAGTGCCGGATATTGCCAACATTGTGATGGTGGATCATGAGCAACGCTAAAATAGCTTCTTTTACTCAGCAATGGCGATTGTACCTAGTGCTATTTGTGATGTTTCTATGTGTTGTCGCTATTGGTTGGAAAGTAAGCGCGCTGCATATTATTGAACGCGACTTTCTCCAGAGTCAGGGCGATGCAAGAACTATAAGAACAGTGCCCTTGGTAGCTAATCGAGGCGTTATTACTGACCGTAATGGCGAACCCCTCGCCGTGAGTTCTCCGGTCAAGTCGATCTGGGTAAACCCTCAAGAGATTGGAAATAAGCCTTCCCAGATTCAGCGTCTTGCAATGGAGTTGCAGTTAGATGTTACTTCGCTGCAGGAAGCTATCGTGCGAAACGCAAGACGCGAATTCCTCTACGTGAAGAGACGCCTGGCACCAGCAGAAGCAGAAAGAGTGTTGGCTCTGGACATAGACGGTGTTTACGATCAGCAGGAATATCAAAGATTCTATCCTCAGGGCGAAGTCGCAGCTCACCTCGTTGGTTTCAGCAACGTTGATGATGTAGGACAGGAAGGCTTGGAGTTAACTTACGATGAATGGCTACAGGGCGTGCCTGGTAGGCGACAGGTTATTAAGGACAGGCGCGGTCACATAATCGAAGAGTTGAATACTATACAAACGGCGCAGCCGGGGAAAAACCTTGAGCTGAGTATCGACTTTCGGCTGCAGAGCCTGGCCTATAAAGAACTGAAAGAAGAGTTTATTACCCGCCGGGCTAAGTCTGCATCTATCGTGGTGCTAGACGTAGACACAGGCGAGGTATTGGCGATGGCTAATCAGCCTTCCTACAATCCGCATAACCGAGGGAACCTAACAGATTTTAGCGTATTGAGAAATCGCGCGATTACTGATGTGTTTGAACCCGGTTCTCCGATTAAGGCCTTCACTGTCACCGCAGCTCTAGAGTCGGGTTCCTATGTGCCTGACACCGCAATAGAGACAGGTCCTGGTTGGATGATGGTTGAGGGCAAAGAGGTTCAAGACATACTGAATTATGGCACCTTAGATCTCACCAGAGTTATTACCAAGTCTAGCAATATTGGCGCATCGAAGATCGCCTTCGACATCGGTGCCGAAGCCATTCGAAATGTTCTCGAACGTGTAGGTATGGGACAGGTTTCAGGAACAGGTTTTCCAGGCGAGCAGGGTGGCGTGTTGCCAAATCATCGTCGTTGGAGTCGTATCGAGACGGCAACTTTTTCATTCGGGTATGGGCTCTCAACCACTGCTCTGCAATTGGCACAGGCCTACTCGGTTATAGCCGATGACGGCATACGCAAACCCGTCTCCTTATTGAAACTCGATGAAGCCGGTTTGCAGGCTCTTCCAAGAGAACAGGTTATCGATAAGGCAATCAGTAATCAGGTCTTGGCCATGCTTGAAACTGTGGTCGATCCAGCTCGCGGCGGATCTGCCAGAGACGCCAGAGTGCCTTTTTATAAAGTAGCCGGAAAGACAGGCACAGTCCATGTGGTGGGCGAATTTGGTTACGAAGAGAACGTGCATAACTCACTTTTTGTAGGAGTGGCACCCGCAAGCGATCCGAAGCTTGTCATCGTGGTTATCGTCTATGAGCCAAAAGGTGATGAGCATTATGGTGGGCAGGTGGCGGCTCCAGTTTTTTCCAGAGTTGCCTCGGGCGCGATGCGAATTTTGAATATCGCTCCGGATAATCTACCTGAAGAGCAATCTAAGGAGTTGAGTTCACTCTAAGATGAATACGGCTGAACAACTTAATTTCAATGGTGCCCTGCTTGAGCTGCTTAGCGGTCTGGCAACTGTGCCTGACCCAG
This sequence comes from uncultured Pseudomonadales bacterium, assembly GCA_905478195.1. Lineage (GTDB taxonomy): Bacteria > Pseudomonadota > Gammaproteobacteria > Pseudomonadales > Pseudohongiellaceae > UBA9145. Next base: position 13,559 of record CAJQHM010000120.1, on the reverse strand, counting down.
CTCATCAGGCTGTCAATGTCGTTGTCACTGGCATTCAGTTGGATAGTCGAATGCTGCGCAAGGGAGATCTCTTTCTAGCGTGTTTTGGCCGCAACCATGATGCGAGAGAGTTCATAGGTGAGGCGATAAAAACTGGCGTTACCGCTGTGTTGGCGGAGACCGGTGGTCAGTGGCAGGGCACGCAGATCATTGACGGAATAGCGGTAATTGCGGTCGATAATCTGTCAGCCAAATTAAGCGAAATTGCTGCAAGGTTCTATGGGCATCCCAGTCGTCGATTAAGCGTAATTGGTATAACTGGTACCAACGGCAAGACTAGCTGTAGTCAGTTCATCGCTCAGGCTCTTGCAAACTCGGGGTTCAGCTGCGGGACGATTGGTACTCTTGGTTATGGAGTCTATGGAAAACTTCAGGAAACCCAGCTAACGACACCCGACCCTGTCTTTACGCAGATGGCTCTTGCAGAAATGGTTCAAGGCGGTATCGATCCGGTAGTTATGGAAGTTTCCTCCGTTGGCTTGCATCAAAAGAGAGTAAAGGCGGTAAAGTTTGATACAGCTATCTTTACCAACCTTACCCGTGATCACCTTGATTATCACGAGAGCATGGAAGCCTACGGTAATAATAAGAAGAAATTATTTACTAGTGAAAGCCTCAGCAGAGCGATCATTAATTTAGACGATCCTTATGCATTGTCGGTAATAAATGCTATAGCGCCCAGTGTAGAGATGTGCACCTACAGTATTAAAAACTCAGCGGCGACGGTTTATGCGGAATCTCTGACTCTTACTCGGCAGGGATTCGAGGCGCGGGTAGTCACGCCAATTGGTGCGGGAGTCATAAAAGGGAAATTATTCGGCTATTTTAATGTGAGCAATCTGCTTGCGGTGATCAGTGTGCTTGTCAGCTATTTACCGAAGAAAAAAGAACTCGATATTGAGCAGCTTTGTGAACTGGTTTCCGGGCTAAGCCCCGTCGATGGTCGCATGCAAATAGTTGGCGACACGGCTGAAATAACGGCGCTTGTAGACTACGCTCATACACCCGACGGTTTGCGTAGTGCATTAAAAGGTTTGAGAGATCACTTCAGCGGTAACATCTGGTGTGTATTTGGTTGCGGCGGAAATAGAGACAAAGGCAAGCGACCCATAATGGGGGAAATAGCCGAGGCGTTCGCAGATAAAGTCATTATTGCAGACGACAATCCTCGAAATGAAGAGGGCGATAAAATTGTCGAGCATATCCAAAGCGGTATGAAATCACCCGAACAGACCGTAGTGCTTAGAGATAGAGAAAAAGCGATAGCCTATGCCATAGGCAATGCGGAACCAGGAGATGTGGTTCTCGTGGCGGGGAAAGGACATGAAACTTACCAAGATGTAGGTGGAAGTCGATTGATTTTTAGTGATGCGAATCAAGTTCGTCTGGCACTACAAGCAAGAGAAAACAAGTAGTGGGGCCTGCAAATTGATTGGTGATATGGCTTTATCCAAGTTGGCGCAAGAATTGAAAGGTGAATTACTGGGTGAAGACGTGATGTTTTCAAATATGTCCACCGATACTCGATCCATTGAGAAGGGCGACCTATATCTCGCCCTGGTAGGGGACAATTTCGACGGAAACAGTTTTACTGAAGCGGCGGCAAGTTCGGGTGCTATTGCTGCAATAGTTTCAAGGGAGGTTCAGTCCTCATTGCCTGTGCTAAGAGTAGCAGATACCCATGTGGCTCTAGGCAAGATAGCAAACCTGAATCGTCGGCGCAGTGATGCAAAAGTTGTTGCGCTAACAGGAAGTCAGGGCAAAACCACGGTAAAGGAAATGCTGGGAGCGATTCTGAGTGACGCAGCTGAAACTCTTGCCACGGAAGCTAACCTGAACAATACCATCGGTGTGCCGCTTACCCTATTGCAGATAGAGGACAAGCATCGCTATGTGGTCATCGAGATGGGGGCGAACAGAGCCGGTGAAATTGCATTTAGTGTGACGGCTACAGAGCCAGATATTGCGCTAATAACTAATGCAAGCCCTGCGCATATCGAAGGCTTTGGTTCGCTACAGGGCATCGTTGCCGCTAAGGGTGAGATTATCGATGGACTAAAGAACTCGGGCATCCTGTTGCTCAATGCCGACGATAGCTACGTAGAAGACTGGGTGCAGCGAGCGGCGGATAAACAGATTGTACGATTCAGTCTGAGCAATGCAACGGGAGATTCGCAGTACTTTGCATCGTCACTTGTAGAAGGTGAAGACGGGGCTAGTCAGTTTACGCTGCATACACCGCGTGGAGAACAGGCTCTCACTACTCATTTTATGGGTAAACATAATGTATTTAATGCCGTAGCTGCCACGGCCGCGGCGATGGAAGCCGGTGCTACTCTGCAGAACGTGGTACGGGGGCTGGTGAGTTTGCATCCGGTAGCAGGAAGATTGTCGCGATTGTCTGGATTGAACGGAAGCTACCTGATCGATGATAGTTACAACGCAAGCCCCGGATCTTTCTTTGCGGCTATCGATGTATTGTCGGGTCTTAAAGGGCAGAAGATTCTAGTGATGGGCGACATGAAAGAGCTGGGCGATGATACAGATTCTGCGCACAGTAGTGTGGGGCAGTATGCGTCAAAATCTACTATCGACGAAGTTTGGGCTGTAGGCGAAAAGTCTAAATTGGCAGTCGATGCTTGCGCAGCAAAAGGTAGACATTTCGAAGACAAAAAAGCACTTATCGCGGCGTTAATTGCCATTTCGAGCCCAGGTCTGACGATGCTAATTAAAGGTTCGCGCGGGGCCAGAATGAATGAGGTTGTCACCGCTCTGAAGATTGACGGAGAATCAGAATGTTAGTTTGGTTATCAGACTACTTAATCCAGTTCGACAATATTTTTTCTGTTCTTCAATACATTACGGTGCGCGGCATCTTTAGTATTTTAACGGCGCTGGGAATTTCGTTGCTTATCGGTCCGACCATGATTCGACGATTGAACTACCATCAGATCGGACAAGTGGTACGCGATGATGGTCCACAGTCGCATCTGAGCAAGGCTGGCACTCCGACAATGGGTGGGGCGCTAATACTAGTGAGTATCGCTCTAAGCACATTGTTGTGGGCCGACCTTGCGAATCACTATGTTTGGGTGGTTCTTCTTGTCACCGTGCTATTTGGTGCGATTGGTTGGGTAGACGATTATCGAAAAGTCTTCCGGCAGAATACAGCCGGTTTGCCGGCGCGCTGGAAACTTTTCTGGCAGACCTCTATTGGCCTGGTTGCTGCGATTGCTCTGTATTACACGGCGTTTAGTCCTGTTGAGACCAGTTATATAGTGCCGTTCTTCAAAGATGTATCTATTAATATTGGCATCATCTATATCGCCCTAAGTTGTTTCATCATCGTAGGCTTCAGTAATGCAGTAAACCTAACCGATGGTCTCGATGGCCTCGCGATACTGCCCACTGTGATGGTTGGCGGGGCTCTAGGAGTTATCGCCTATTTGGCAGGTCACGTGGAATTCTCAGCCTACCTGAATATCCCTTACGTCGTTGGGTCTGGGGAAGTAGTTATCTTTGCAGGAGCTCTGTTGGGTTCCGGCCTGGGGTTTCTTTGGTTCAACACCTACCCCGCACAGATTTTCATGGGCGACGTAGGAGCGCTTGCGCTCGGTGCTGCTCTAGCTGTTATGGCAATTGTCTCCAGGCATGAAATTATTCTTTTTATCATGGGTGGCATCTTTGTAGCCGAGACAGCGTCGGTAATTATTCAGGTAACTTCCTTTAAGTTGACCGGAAAGCGCATATTTCGGATGGCACCGCTACATCATCACTTTGAGTTGAAGGGTTGGCCAGAACCGAGAGTTATTGTTCGATTTTGGATTATTACTGTCATGTTGGTGCTGTTTGGCTTGGCTACCTTGAAGCTACGCTAAATAGATACTTGGAATAAGACTGGATGGCGACTGACAACGACGACCGCCTTACCATTATTGTTGGGCTCGGTGATACCGGCCTTTCCTGCGTGAGGTATTTCACTTCTATAGGTGAAAAAATCAAGGTGGTTGATAGCCGAGAACAGCCGCCTGGATTGCTAGCTCTAAATGAGTTATTTCCGGATGTCGAATATGAGTTGGGCGAGTTTAGATTGGAGACCTTGTTGTCTGCAAAGCAACTAGTCGTTAGCCCTGGTGTGAGTATACGTGGTGCGGCTATAAGTGCGGCAATTGATGCCGGTATTTCGGTTACCGGTGACATCGATATTTTTGCGAAGCAAGTAAGCGCGCCGATCATTGCGGTTACAGGTTCAAATGGTAAGAGCACGGTAGTAGCAATGCTGGCCGAGATACTTAGAAGCTCCGGAAGGAAATTTGGACTTGGCGGGAATCTGGACGGCAAGAACTTCAAGCCGGCTCTAGACCTGCTAAGTGAGACTAGTAAGGATTTGTACGTGTTGGAATTGTCTAGTTTTCAGCTGGAGACGACAGAAGAGTTAGGTGCCGAAGTGGCTACTATTCTAAATCTTAGTGCGGATCATATGGATAGGTATGAGGGGATAGAAGACTACCATCAAGCCAAGCAGAAAATTTTCGCTGGTAGCAAGCAGATAGTGGTCAATCGCGATGACAAAGACAGTTATCCGCCGGAAGCAGCAGACGCGACAGTCTGGGAGTTTGGGTTTGGGCGTCCTGGGGTAAACGGTCTCGGCGTGTTGGAGGAAGGTGGCGATAAATATGTTGCTTACCAGTTTGAAAAGATTGTCTCTGTAAGTGAGTTGAAGGTTTTTGGACAGCACAATATTTCGAATGTGCTGGCTGCGGTTGCACTGGCTATGGCAGTAGATATCGATATGGAATCAATTAGAAAAGCAATTAGAGCGTTCGCTGGTCTGCCACACAGGTGTCAGTGGGTGGCTAAAGTTGATGGTGTCGATTTCTATAATGATTCAAAAGGAACAAACGTAGGCGCAACAGTGGCTGCCGTTGAAGGTTTGGGCGAGCATATTTCGGGGCATATAGTCTTGATCGCCGGCGGTCAGGGGAAGGGAGCCGACTTCTCTGCGTTAGTGCCGGCGATGAACAAGTGGGGAAAGGCAATTGTGTTACTAGGTCAGGATGCGGTGGAAATGGCGGGATATTTTGATGCCGATATTCAGACTTACTTCGCAAGCGATATGGATAATGCCGTTGAGATCGCCCTACAGCAGGCTAGTAATGGCGATGCGGTGCTGCTTTCGCCGGCCTGTGCCAGCTTCGACATGTTTGAAAATTTTCAGCACCGAGGGTTCTCGTTTATAGAATCTGTGGAGACTTTACAATGAGCATGGCCAGAGCAGTGATGCCCAAGAATAATCTAGTCGATTCGATTCAGCCGCGACCGTTGAACAGTATCTTGCTGTGTACGGTTTTGTTGTTGTTTATTGGGCTGCTAATGATGACTTCCGCATCGGTCGAGATCGCCAGTAGTCAATACTCTGATCCGTTTTTCTTTCTTAAGCGCCAGGTAATATTTTCTATCGTCGGTGTATTCGTGCTTGCAGTCACCTTACAAATTCCCGTCGCAACTTGGCGAGGTCAGAGCAGGTATTTGTTGATGGGCTCTTTCGTGCTTCTGTTGTTGGTGCTGGTTCCGGGAGTTGGAGAGTCGGTCAAGGGCAGCACCAGAAGAATAGATCTGATTGTCTTCGATCTGCAGCCTTCGGAATTGGCAAAAGTATTTATAGTTGTCTATCTAGCAGCATACATGGAAAGACAGTTGGATGAAGTCAGGGAGAAATGGTCCGGCTTCTATAAACCCCTGTTAGTAGTTGGGGCGGCAGTAGCCTTGTTCCACTTTCAGCCGGACCATGGAACGATGGTGATCCTTACGCTTACTGCCTTGTGTATGATATTTCTCGCGGGGGCCAAGGTTTACCGCATCTTCTTGATGCTGACATTATGCTTAGGTGGGATCGCACTGTTGGCTGTCATGAAGCCGTATGTTATTGATCGAATCACCTCCTTTCTTGATCCCTGGGCTGTTGAGAATGTCACCAATGGCGGGTACCAGCAGGCCATGGCACAGGTTGCATTCGGTCGTGGAGAATGGCTCGGTGTCGGTTTGGGAAACAGCATACAGAAACTATATTTTTTGCCTGAGGCGCACAACGACTTCGTGCTGGCCATCATCGGCGAAGAGCTGGGTCTGATAGGTGTGGCTACGGTAATTCTTCTCCTTTCGGTTCTCATCTATAAAGCATTTGCTATTGGGCAGAAAGCGCAACAAGAGAATCGCCTTTTTGCCGCATTCTTCGCCTATGGCCTTGGCCTGCTTTTCGCTGGTCAGACGATGATCAACGTAGGGGCCAGCATAAGTCTGCTTCCGGTAAAGGGCTTAACGCTTCCGTTTCTTAGTTATGGTGGTGCGAGTCTTATTATGAGTTTCTTCATGATTGGGCTGTTGGTTCGCATTCAATATGAAACCGATAACAACATCGACGATAAGGGTGGGGTATAGATGACTATGCCCAGGGAAGACATGACGGTACTGATCATGGCTGCCGGCACTGGGGGGCATGTATTCCCAGCGTTATCGATTGCCCGGAAATTGCGCAAGCACAACGTCCGTACCGAATGGATGGGAACGCATCAGGGTATGGAGAATCAACTGCTTGAGGGAACCGGTATTAAGATTCATGCCGTCTCTGCGAAAGGTCTCAAAGGTAAAGGGGTTGTTCGCCTCTTATTTGCGCCGTTCATGCTAGTGCAGGCGCTTATTCAATCTATACGTGTGTTGTCTAGTGTAAATCCTGATTGCGTCTTGGGTATGGGTGGCTTCGTTTCCGGACCGGGTGGCCTCGCAGCAAAGATTACAGGTAGAAAACTGGTAATTCATGAGCAGAATGCAGTTCCTGGTTTCACCAACAAGTTACTCTCGAAGATCGCCAACTTAGTGTTTGAGGCTTTTCCAAATACATTTCCTGACAGCGATAAAGTGCTCTACACGGGGAACCCATTGCGTAGCGAGATTGCTGAGCTCGCAGAGAAGCCGCGACAATATGAAAAATCATCGAGGTCGCTGCGGATTCTGGTTCTCGGGGGAAGTCAGGGTGCGCTCGCGATCAACGAAGTGGTGCCAGAATTGATAGCTGACTGGCCAGAACAGAACCGTCCCCATGTGCTTCATCAGTCAGGTGAGCGAACTCTGGAGGAGACTCAGGTGCTCTATAAAGATAGAGGTTTGAGCTCGGTTGAGGGAGTAGAAGTCGTTCCCTTTATTAGCAATATGGCCGATGCCTATGGCTGGGCCGATCTGGTTATCTGCCGTTCCGGCGCGAGTACAGTAAGTGAGATTGCCGCGGTTGGTCTGCCCTCGATATTGATTCCCTATCCTCATCATAGTGATCAGCAGCAGAAGCACAATGCGAATTGGTTGGTAAGTGCGGGTGCCGCATTTCTACTGGAACAAAAAGACCTTACGCTAGCTACGCTAAGGTCATTACTGCTCGACCTGCACACAGACCGAAGTAAATTGCAGAAGATGAGCGATGCGGCGAGATCAATTTCGATCTGCGATGCCGACGAGTTAATCGTGTCACGTTGTATGGAGCTGGCTCATGCATAGTGCGGCTAATCGACATATTATTCCCGAGATGCGACGTATTAATAAGCTGCATTTTGTTGGCATAGGTGGCGCTGGCATGTGTGGCGTGGCCGAAGTGTTGCTCAATCAGGGTTATAAAATCAGCGGGTCTGACCTCAAGGAGTCGCCGAATACTGAGCGGCTAGCATCGATGGGGGCGGAAATCTTTTTCGGCCACGATGCGAAAAATGTAGAGAATGCCGACGTTGTGGTTTATTCGAGTGCCATCGATGAGCGAAATCCGGAAATAAAGAAGGCAATCAAAGACTCGAAGCCGTTGATCGCGAGGGCTGAGATGTTGGCGGAGTTGATGCGCTATCGCCACTCCATTGCGATTGCCGGCACCCACGGCAAGACGACGACAACAAGTATCGTTGCCTCGGTATTGGCGGAAGCTGGTTTCGATCCAACTTTTGTGATCGGAGGCTTGCTGAATAGTGCGGGCACTAACGCGCGGCTGGGGGAGAGTAGATACCTGGTGGCTGAGGCTGACGAGAGCGATGCTTCCTTTATGCATCTGCAGCCAATGGTAGCAGTGGTCACCAACATAGAAGCGGATCATATGAGCACTTATGGGGGTGACTTCGAGAACCTGAAGAAATACTTTGTCGATTTTCTCCATAATCTCCCGTTTTATGGCTTGGCCGTACTTTGTATCGATGACCCGGTAGTGCGCGAAATATTGCCACGCATATCCAGGCCAAAAATCACTTACGGTTTTGCCGAAGATGCGGATTTTAGAATAACGAATCTGACACAGCAGCAACACATTACCGAATTTGAGATCGGCAGAAAGGAAGCGAAAGACTCGGTGAAGATCTCGCTCAACATGCCCGGCCGCCACAATGCCTTAAATGCGACTGCGGCGGTGGCAATAGCAACTGATGAAGGGATTCGCTCAGAGGATATACAAAATGGCATTAAGAAATTCTCAGGAGTAGGCCGTCGTTTCGATGTGCAGGGAGAATTCGAGGTTACAGGGGGAACGGTCATGCTTATCGATGACTATGGCCACCACCCAACAGAGGTCGCCGCGACGCTGCGTGCTCTGCGTGAAGGCTGGCCTGACAATCGACTCGTTATGGTCTACCAGCCTCATCGCTATAGCCGCACTAAGGACTTGTATGAGGATTTTGTGGAGGTGCTGGGTGAGGCTGACGTTCTGCTTTTGCTTGAGGTGTATTCGGCTGGGGAGAAGAAAATCGCCAGCGCGGACTCTCGAAGCCTCTGTCGCAGTATCAGATTACGCGGAAAAGTCGATCCTGTGTACGTCAAAGAAGAGTCTGAGGTGCATGAAATATTGAGTGAGCTAATTCTTCCCGGAGACATAATTTTGACGCAGGGAGCCGGAAGTGTGGGTTCTTTGGCCAAACAATTGGCAAAAACCGGGTTTAAGGCTTAATTAATTGATTTTTAAAGAAGATTTTTGCATTTAGCGGTCAAGAAATTGGGAAATGAGAACGATAAATAAAGAGAATATTATCGCAAATTGCGGACACGTTCTGGTGCTTAAAGGCGGGACGTCGGCAGAGCGTGAAATATCCCTGTTAAGCGGGGAGGCTGTCTATCAGGGGCTGCTGCGATTGGGCATAAATGCCAGTGTTCTGGATGTGGGCGATAGCGTTGTCGCAGACCTGCAAAGTGTAAAGCCGGACTTGGTCTTCAACATGCTGCATGGGCAGGGTGGAGAAGACGGAACAATGCAGGGGCTTCTTGAGTTACTTAAGATTCCCTACACCGGAAGTGGTGTGCTGGCGTCGGCACTTGCCATGGACAAGGTGAAAAGCAAGTTGATTTGGCAGCGATTGGGTTTGAACACTGCCGATTTTGAAATGCTAAGTGGGGACACTGATTGGCAGCTGGTAATCGATAGATTTGAGGTCGTCGTGGTAAAACCAGTAAATGGTGGTTCAAGCCTCGGCATAGCAATTGTGAAAGACGCAGCCGGCCTGCAGCAGCAGTTTGAACTGGCGAGTAAATTTGATTCAGAGGTAATGGCAGAGAAGTGTATTGTCGGCAAAGAATTTTCAGTAGGTGTGATAGATGATCATCTGCTTCCGGCAGTGCAGCTGAGTACTAAGAGGGAGTTCTTCGATTTTGATGCGAAATACATCGATGAAGACACCGAGATAATTTGCCCTGCTCCGCTAAGTGATGATCAGCGGCAGGAACTTAACGAACTGGTAAGTGCTGCGTATACAAGCCTTGATTGTAAGGGTTTGGCCAGAGTGGATGTTATGCAAGATCAAGGCGGTGCTTTTTATCTTTTGGAAATAAATACGATTCCTGGCATGACCGATCACAGTTTTGTGCCAATAGCAGCGAAGAAATCAGGAACGAGTTTCGACGAATTATTATTAACTGTGTTAGAGCTAAATTAGGCTGCGAGTTAAACAATGGCAACTGTAAGTAGAGCAATTAGGACTGGAAGCGGCATTCATTCTACGCGCCGCAATTCTCTGTCGGGGAACCAGCCGCTCAAACCTAAGGCTTCTGGCAGGCGAGCGCTGATTGTGTTGTCTGGCCTGGTGGTCAGTGCCGCTTTGTTGCTAGCTCAGAACAAGGCAACTGTTTCTGGCTTCCTGAACCGACCGGTTAGCAAGGTTAGGATCGAAAATCAGTGGCAGAAAATCAGCGAGGCCGAGGTGGGTACTGTTCTAGCTCCTTTTATGGGGAATGGTTTTTTCGATTTCAATGTTGGGCTGGCAAAACAGCAGTTGGAACTTCATCCCTGGGTCTTGCAGGCATCGGTTAAGCGGATTTGGCCGGACACTTTATCTCTGCTCCTTACCGAGCAGGTAGCTATAGCCCGCTGGGGTGATCAGCAGCTATTAAATCAGTACGGCGAAATATTTCAGCCAGATCGAGTCAGTGAGTTGAACTCACTGCCTCTGCTAACGGGGCCGGAAGATAGTCAAGAGACAGTCATGCTTCAGTACAAAAAACTCAATCAAGTCTTATTTCCAGCGGGTCTGCGGCTTTCTGGTTTAAGCCTGAGCAAGCGTGGTAGTTGGGAGTATGTGCTCAACGAAAATATGAAAGTTGCTGCCGGCAGGGAAGGCGTATTCGAAAAGACGCAACGCTTTGTGGATTTTTACAAGAGTCAGCCCTCAGAGCAGTCTTCTCAATTCCTCTCAATTGATTTGAGATACGGAAACGGTATAGCGGTTAAAGATATTGAGTCAGATTTTACTGGAGTGGCAATTCTGTGAGTCAGTTCCACCAAACTCAGTTACATCAAACAATGTGCAATTTTTTCGACGACACTTGCCTGGAGAATTCGAGCAATGAATGAATCAGCAAGCGAAAATATGATTGTCGGGCTAGATATCGGCACCTCAAAGGTTGTAGCAATAGTCGGAGATATTAACTCTGACGGTGGTCTGGATATTGTTGGTATTGGCAGCCATCGCTCGCGCGGTCTTAAGAAGGGGACTGTGGTTAATATCGAATCGACAGTCGAATCTATTCAGCGCGCGATCGAGGAAGCCGAGCTCATGGCAGGTTGCCAGATACATTCTGTCTACGCTGGCATTGCGGGCAGCCATATCCGCAGCATGAATTCTCATGGAATCGTAGCGATTCGAGACGGTGAAGTTATGCGGGCTGATATCGAAAGAGTGATCGATGCCGCGCAAGCCGTAGCGATTCCTGCAGATCAAAAAGTTCTTCATATTCTTCCGCAAGAATACATTATCGATTCGCAGGAAGGCGTTAAAGAACCCCTGGGTATGTCGGGTGTTCGTCTCGAGGCCAAAGTGCATCTCGTTACCTGTGCGATTAACGCCGTGCAGAATATTGAGAAGTGTATTCGTCGCTGTGGTTTGGAGACAGATGAGATTATATTGGAGCAGTTGGCATCAGCCTACAGTGTTCTTACCGAAGATGAGAAAGAGCTCGGCGTGTGTCTGGTTGATATCGGTGGGGGTACGACGGATATCGCGATCTTTACCGAAGGAGCCATTCGTCATACGGGCGTAATTCCAATCGCAGGTGATCAGGTAACGAATGACATCGCCATGGCGCTGCGAACGCCTACAGAAAATGCTGAAGAGATAAAGATCAAATATGCCTGTGCGCTCACTCAATTAGCGAGTGCCGATGAGAACCTCAAAGTCCCTAGTGTCGGAGATCGCGCCCCTCGGGAGCTTTCAAGACAGGCGCTGGCTGAAGTTGTCGAGCCGCGTTACGACGAATTGTTTACCCTGGTGCAGGCAGAGTTGCAGCGAAGTGGATTTGAAAACCTTCTCGCCGCGGGCATCGTACTCACGGGTGGCACTAGCAAAATGGAAGGTGTCGTAGATTTGGCAGAAGAAATATTTCATGCGCCTGTTCGTATAGGAGCGCCTCACAATGTTAACGGTTTAGCCGATATTGTAAGAAACCCGATTTATTCTACTGGAGTTGGGCTATTGCTGTATGGCTTGAAGCAGTATCAAGAACGAGGTGGTATCGAACCGAAGCGCGAGCCGCAGATTCAAATTGTGGACCGAGTCAAAAACTGGTTCCAGGGAAATTTTTAATCTTAACAGTCAATAACCAATACAGAAAAAGAATTATTAATGAGGGGGCTATATGTTTGAATTAGTCGAGAACGTTGCGCAGAGCGCTGAAATCAAAGTTGTCGGTGTTGGCGGTGGCGGTGGAAACGCAGTGCACCATATGATCAATAATCAGGTAGAAGGCGTGGAGTTCATTTGTGCAAACACTGATGCTCAGGCGTTAAATAATCTGAAGGCCAAGACTATATTGCAGATGGGCAGCAATATCACTAAGGGTCTTGGTGCGGGTGCTAACCCCGAGATCGGCAGACAGGCAGCGTTGGAAGACAGGGACGAGATCGCTGAGATTCTGTCTGGCGCCGACATGGTGTTTATTACGGCTGGCATGGGTGGAGGCACAGGAACAGGCGCCGCTCCTATAGTCGCTGAAGTCGCTAGGGAAATGGGTATTCTGACAGTAGCAATAGTTACTCGACCTTTTCCCTTCGAAGGAAAGAAGCGCTCAAAGGTTGCCGAAGAGGGCATTCGTCTGCTGACTGAGCAGGTGGACTCACTAATTACCATTCCTAATGAGAAGCTGCTCGATGTATTGGGCAAGGAAGCCTCTTTGCTCGACGCGTTCAAAGCGGCGAACGATGTGCTGTTGGGTGCCGTAAAGGGCATAGCGGATCTAATTATGAACCCCGGCATGATCAACGTCGATTTCGCCGATGTGAAGACAGTGATGTCTGAGATGGGCATGGCTATGATGGGCACCGGAGCAGCAGTTGGTGCCGACCGAGCCCGAGGGGCAGCTGAGGCGGCGATTCGAAGCCCGCTCTTGGAAGATGTGAACCTGCAGGGTGCGCGCGGTATTTTGGTGAATATTACGGCCGGCGAGAATTTGTCTCTTGGTGAATTCTCGGAAGTAGGTGACACCATTGAGGAGTTTGCATCGGATGATGCCACTGTAGTCGTGGGCACCGTGATTGATCCTAGTCTAAAGGACGAGATGCGAGTTACTGTTGTAGCAACTGGTTTGGGCGATCTGCATGCGCGACCCACTAAAGTTGTGGACAACACGGATAGAGAAATTACTACGGACTATCGGCAGTTAGATAGACCTGCGGTAATGCGCAACCGCCAGGGTTCGGGGCGCGCAGCTGCCGCGGCTGCCGCGGTAGTCGGCTCAGATACCGATATGGACTATCTCGATATACCCGCTTTTTTAAGGAAGCAGGCGGACTAGCTGTTGTGGGATATCGGGGTAGGATTCCTACACGGTATTCCTCAATGCAGAGGGTTTTGGAACAGCTTCGCAGGGGTGGTGGCAGTTAAGTTTCAGGGTATTCCCTTATTGGGTTATTCCCTGAATTTTGCTACCATGCCACAACTTTGTTAAAGGTCGTCATTGTGAGCAAAATTTTCGCCATTTCGGGTCTGGCATTAGCAGTCAGTAGAGAGGGCGGGTTTGTA
>CAJQHM010000119.1 GCA_905478195.1 uncultured Pseudomonadales bacterium | reverse complement strand
CTCATGAGCTTTGGTGTCAACACCAGCGGCGAGGCCACTACAGATTTGCATGCCTGCCGCAGCAAGTTCTCTAGCCATCCAGTAGGCGCTTCTTTTTCCATAAGCCGTCGCGCTACGACTACCTACCAAAGCGAAATTTCTTCTCTGCACAGAGCCGATACTGCCTCTTACAAAAAGTATGGGTGGTGCCGTATCTATCTCTCTCAGCAACCGTGGATAATGCTTTGACTCATAACACAGCAACTGATTGCCAGGCTTTTCTGACCATGCCAGAGCCGCTTCGACCTCCTTGAGAGACTCTGTGTAAGTCTCCTCGCTCTTTAATAGGTCAATCTGATAATTGGTGATGCCTTGTTTCCGGTATTGCATCCTGGGTAGATCAATCAGGGCCCGTGCCGAACCATAAAGCGCGAGTAACCTTGAGAATAAGGGGACGGGTATTCGCTTGCTTGGAAGTATGCTTAAGGAATACCGGCAGGTTTGGGTATCCATAGTTCATCCGTGAGCAATGGAATTGAGCTTGCCATCGCGCCTTGCGGCCCAAATTTGTGGCTAAGCGAAATACGGCGACGACTGAGACCCTCGGAATCTCAATCACCGCCTTTATATAGTGTAGTAAAAAATAGACAGGATGGCGTAATTAGGGGCTAACTACTTGGTCATAGAGCTCTGCAGGCTCGGTGCCGGTAAGAATTACCGCATAACTCAGCTGATCAAATGTTTTATAAACCAGGAGAGTCCCAATGTCGTTGCCGGGGATAACTAAATTGTCTTGATTGAACAGACTGCGCATTCGTTCCCGAAATGACATCTTTGAGCGTTCAGCCTCATCGGTCATGCTGCTGCCTTCATTCTTAATTGACAATATATCCCCAATTGCCAGATCGTCGGCTAGTCCCAGGTTTATGACAACGGTGTCTAACTGTGAGGCGAGATTCTCTTCCCCCATGAAGGCGATTATCTGCCCAGACATCTCCGCTGTGGGTTCAGTTGGAAATATGGTCGCATCGATAGTGGAGACCTTTCTGGTTAGTAAGCGATCACCAACTCGTATTTCCTTGGTTCCATTGTTTATAAGCAGCTTCCTCATATCAGGGGCTACGTTCTCGGTGATACTGGCAAAGCCCAGATATTCAACTTCTGTGCCCAACACTTCTTCCTCTGTTGTACTTATTAACCCGAAAACCCGCTTCCTTTTCACCCCGTCTCCGTAATAGGTTCGACCGGCTCGGTAGATTTCAAAAGACGTTGTGCCAATCAGAAAGGAGCCTCTTGCGAAGACTTGATCCCCTGTGCCTATGATTAAATTGTCGCCATCGTTTGCCACTATATAGGGCGCAGCGTCATATTCTGCTGCGGTGATTATGCGATTGCGAGAAAAACTGTTCTCTATAGACTCCAAGGGAATAGCAGGGATCGCGCTCTGTAGCTCTAATTCTCGAATCTGGGGAGATACCCTTGAAACTTCTCTATCGCCGCGTTGGACAAAAACCCGCGGGGTGCCGCCCAATATGCTCAGTTTCAGCGTATCGCCTGGTAGATCAAACCGGGGTTGTCGAGGTACTCATCGGGCTGCCATATGTCGGGCCAACGTTGGGGATCACGCAAGAACTGGCTGGCAATATTCCATAACGTGTCGTCATCTTGCACAACATAGCTAGTAGGGTAATCAGCAACTAGAACACCGGTTTGGCCCTGCGCAGACATGATTGTGCCCAGGCTAGCTATACATAAAGCCAAACCCAGTAGTAATTGTCTGATTCCCAAATTTTTCATTCTTCATATTCCGCGCTAAAAAGCGTTGAGTTGATATGTTAGCAATACGCTATAATTATCACTAGAAGCAGTTCACATACTGCGACATACAATTTCTGCAGGCTTTAACGACCATGTCAATTTTACAAATTCTGGAATTTCCTGACCCCAGACTAAGGAAAATAGCCGAACCCGTTACTGTTTTCGACGGAAAGCTGGAAGTCTTGATCGAAGATATGCTCGAAACGATGCACGAAGCACAAGGTATCGGGCTTGCCGCTACTCAAGTGAACGTCCATAAACGTTTACTGGTAATAGATGTATCGGAAAATGGCGATAGTCCTCGAGTATATATTAATCCGACGTTCGAGATACTCGATGACGAACTTTCTGAGTACGATGAGGGCTGTCTCTCCGTTCCTGGTTTCTACGAGACCGTATCCAGGCCCCGAGCAGTGAAAATATCTGCCCAGGATGCCAAGGGCGAGGTATTCGAGCAGGTTGCCGAGGGTATCTTGGCGACCTGTATACAACATGAGATCGATCATCTGGATGGAAAGCTATTCGTCGATTATATCAGCACCCTGAAACGGCAAAGGATTCGCAGCAAGCTCGAGAAAGAGCATAAGAAGACTGCCTGAGCCAATGGAAAAATTGCGAATCTGTTTTGCAGGAACACCTGCTTTCGCTGCCGCGCATCTGCAAGCATTGCTGAAGGCAGGTCACGAGGTGGTAGCCGTGTATACGCAACCTGATCGCCCCGCTGGCCGTGGCAAGAATTTACAGGCCAGCCCAGTGAAGCAAATCGCGCTCGAGAACAAGCTCCCTCTTTTTCAGCCCACCAGCCTCAAATCGATCGAGCAGACGCAAACTTTCGCCTCTCTCGATGTAGATCTTATGATTGTTGTTGCTTACGGACTCATTATTCCAAAGGCAAGTCTCGACACACCGAGACTAGGCTGCCTGAATGTCCACGCTTCTTTACTGCCTAGATGGCGAGGCGCTGCGCCTATAGAGCGCGCGTTGCTCGCCGGAGACAAGGTGACGGGTGTCACAATTATGCAGATGGACGAGGGGCTGGATACTGGCGCAATGCTAGACAAAGAGTCCGTAGAAATATCCGACACCGATAACCGTATGCACCTTGAAGAAAAGCTACAAATGGCGGGTCAAACGGCATTGCTGCGAACGCTTGCCGATCTACACAGATATCAATCGGCTGCCTCTATACAGAACGATGCAGACAGTTGCTACGCTGCGAAGTTAGAAAAGCGCGAGGCTTTTATTGATTGGAACCTCAGCGCGCAGGAGATCGATAGACAGATTCGAGCGGGCATTGGAAGAAATCCTGCCTATACGCTTTTTCATGAGCAACGCTTGCGTGTACTAGAGGCGGCTGTAACAGAAGAAGAATTTACTGATAGCCCTGGAGCTATAGTAAAGAGTGACAAAAAATCATTTACCGTGAGTTGCGGATCTCATGCATTAAATATTCTCCGCGTGCAATTGCCAGGGAAGAATCCAACCGCGGTTAGTGACATCACGAACTCCCGCCCAGAGCTATTCGCCAAAGGGGAAAACTTTTCCTCTGAGCCACTGTCGCCACAATGAACAGCGGCAATAGTAATAGCAGGGCTATCGTAGCCAAAATTCTTTGTGCCCTACTCAAGGATAGAGGCTCTCTGGGTACGCTGCTAAACAACCACAAAGATCATCCAGAGTTTGGCCTAATTCAGGAAAGCAGCTACGGCTGCTGCCGCTGGTACTTTGCCCTCGAAATGATTCTCCAGGAATTGCTCAATAAACCTCTAAAGAAACAGGATCTGGACATCCAGTGCCTGATGATCTGTGCGCTCTATCAGCTCAGAGAGCTGGAGGTCGCAGAGTATGCCGTTATCAACGAATCGGTTGCCGCAGTTTCCGGTTTTAAAAAGCCCTGGGCAAAGGGCTTGGTAAATGCCGTTCTGCGTGGTTATCAGCGCAGAAGAGAAGAGATTGAGAAGAAACTAGAAAAAGATCCACTAGATCGCTCTCTGGCATTCCCAAAATGGCTAAGTACTGAAATCTCGAATCAATGGAAAGATTCTGCTTTATCGATATTGAACAATAGCAATCTACGACCACCCATGACCCTGCGGGTAAATAGGGCGAAGAATAGGCTTAGCCAATATCTCAGGTCTCTTACCGATGCCGGCCTAGAGGTGAGTGAAGGCGAGCTAAGTGACACCGCCGTGTATCTACACCAGCCGGTGCCGGTTAGCGACCTACCAGGCTTTGATGAGGGGCATTGCAGTGTTCAGGATGAGGCCTCCCAGCTAGTGCCCACGCTGCTGCAGCTTGAGCCCGGCCAATCCGTTCTCGATGCCTGTGCTGCTCCGGGCGGAAAGTCCTGTCACATTCTTGAAAGTGAGCGCTCGCTTACTGGATTAACATGTATTGATAAGACGCAGTCAAAGCTCGATCGGATTCAAGAGAATTTAACAAGGCTGGATTTAGAAGCCAAATTGGTGACTGGCGATGCCAACGATACCGACACCTGGTGGGATGGCGATCAGTTCGATCGTATTCTGCTGGACGCTCCCTGCTCGGCAACTGGCGTCATACGCAGGCATCCAGACATCAAGTTGCTGAGGACGCCACAGCAGGTGGAGAGCCTGACCTTGGTTCAGGCCGAGCTACTGGTCAATTTATGGGCTTGTCTCAAACCCGGTGGCCTCATGCTCTATACCACCTGCTCTTTACTTAGGCAGGAGAACGAAGAAGTCATCAGGCGTTTTCTCGATTCCACGGATAGCGCTAAATATGAAGCCATAACAGCCGATTGGGGAGTAGAATGTGCTTTGGGAAGGCAACTGCTCCCGAGCACAGGTTTAGGCCCTGATGGCTTCTTCTACTCGGTGCTACGAAAAGATATTGCCTAGAATTTCTAGAACCGCTCATTCGATCAACAGTGTAAGGCCAGCATGAAAATAATTATCCTCGGCGCCAATCAGGTTGGCAGCACTCTTGCCGAAACCCTTGCGAATGAGGCTAATGACATCACGGTCGTCGATGCCGACACCGAGAAGCTCCGCGAACTAAAAGACCACATCGATATAGGCACAGTAGCCGGCCGCCCCTGCCTACCTGATGTGCTGGAGAGAGCGGGCGGTCAAGACGCAGATATGATCATCGCCGTTACAGAGAGCGATGAGATTAATATGGTCGCCTGCCGCGTTGCCTACTCATTATTTCAAACTCCCAAGAAAATCTGTCGAATACGCGCCTCTTCCTATCTGGTTTCGGACAAATTATTCGGTCAGCAAGGTATTGCGGTAGACACGGTGATCAGCCCAGAGCTTATAGTGTCCAGTGACATCGAGCGCCTGCTTGCTTTGCCTGGATCATTGCAGGTCTTGGACTTCGCCGACGGCAAGGTGCAACTCGTTGCGGTAAAAGCCTATTACGGTGGTCCGCTCGTTGGACAGGAGATTCGACTGCTGCGCCAACACATGCCCTCGGTCGATACGCGAGTGGCAGCAATCTTTCGCAAAGACCGCCCCATCATTCCGGAAGGTTCAACGGTTATTGAGGCCGACGATGAGGTCTTCTTCGTAGCAGCACAGAAAGATATTCGAGCCTGTATGAGTGAGCTGCGACGCATGGATAGGCCCTATAAGCGTTTGATGATTGCCGGCGGGGGAAATATCGGCATGCGTCTCGCGGAGAGGGTTGAGGATAAATACCAGGTTAAGATTATCGAGAGAAACCCCGAACGCTGCTCACTGATCTCTGAGACGCTCAATCACGCAATAGTTCTGAACGGCGAAGCTTCACAGCGCGATCTTCTGATAGAAGAAAATATCGCTGACACCGATGTGTTCCTTGCGCTTACTAATGATGACGAAGCGAATATCATGTCGTCGCTCTTGGCCAAGAGGCTGGGCGCAAAGAAAGTCATGGCGCTTATTAATAATTCAGCCTATGTTGATCTGGTACAGGGGGGCGAGATAGACATTGCTATTTCTCCTCAGCAGGCAACTATCGGCAGCTTGCTAGCTCATGTTCGTCGCGGTGATGTGGTTAACGTACACTCTCTGCGTAGAGGTGCCGCCGAAGCGATGGAAGCAATCGCACACGGCGATGAGGCCTCTTCGAAAGTAGTAGGTCAGGCAATTCAAGATATCGACCTGCCGGAAGGCACAACCATAGGAGCCATCGTGAGAAACGATGAGGTCCTGATCGCTCATGACAACACCGTCGTCGAAGCGGACGATCACGTGATCCTGTTTCTTGTGGATCGCAAGCGGATTCCCGAAGTAGAACGCTTATTCCAAGTCGGCTTCAGCTTCTTTTAGAAGCTAAAAATTATGCACGCCTCAATCATCGTAAAAATTCTAGGTATCTTACTAATGCTCTTTAGTGCATTGGGTAATCTGCCGCCGTTGCTCGTCTCTTTTATCTATGCCGATGGTATGGCAAGTGTCTTTACCGATTCGCTGTTCTTCATTTTTAGTATCGGTTTCTTAATGTGGATCTCAACGATTCGATCGAAGGCGGAGCTGGGTACACGCGACGGATTCCTAGTGGTTACCCTATTCTGGGCTGTGCTCGGGACTGCCGGTTCGTTGCCTTTCATTCTCTCCTCGGCCGTCGAGCTGTCGATTACAGACGCCGTATTTGAGTCTCTCTCTGGGCTTACGACTACGGGCGCCACGGTGATTTCAGGGCTTGACGAGCTACCCAAGTCGATTCTGTTCTATCGACAGCAGCTACAGTGGTTGGGGGGAATGGGCATCATCGTGCTAGCCATGGCCTTACTGCCAATGCTCGGTATCGGTGGTATGCAGCTCTATCGCGCGGAAAGTCCCGGCCCGGTAAAAGACAATAAGTTAGTGCCGCGGCTTGCCGAAACAGCAAAGGCGCTTTGGTATATTTACCTGACGTTAACAGTAGTGTGCGCGCTGGCGTACTGGATCGTTGGCATGGATCTATTCGATGCCATTAGTCATAGTTTTACCACGGTAGCTATCGGCGGGTTCTCTACTCACGACGCCAGCCTTGGTTATTTCGATAATGCGGCCGTCGATATGGTCGCGATTATTTTCATGTTTATAGCCGGGGTAAATTTTGCCCTGCATTTTACTGCTTGGCAGAGACGAAAAATTGGGCACTATCTTTCAGACCCTGAATTTCAGTTCTATGCATTTATCCTGGCACTGGTTTCGGTTCTTACTGTTTCTGTTCTCTATTTTTCCGATATTTATTCAAGCCTGTTCGAGGCAACAATAAAGGGTGTCTTTCAAGTGGTGTCGATGGCGACAACCACCGGCTTCGCTACCGCTGACTTCAATTCCTGGCCTCTGTTCCTACCCTATGTGCTTCTCTACGCGGCTATCATCGGTGCCTGCGCAGGCTCTACTGGCGGGGGCATGAAAGTCATTCGCATTTTGTTGATTTTTAAACAAGGGTTTAGAGAGGTACAGCGACTAATCCATCCCCGTGCGGTTATTCCAATTAAGCTTGGTGGCCACCGCGTATCGGATAAAATTGTAGAATCTGTCTGGGGATTTTTCGCGGTCTACGTGATGGCATTCATGGTCATGCTGTTAGCACTGCTTGCAACAGGTCTGGATATCATTACTGCCTTCAGCGCAGTAGGCGCCTGTATCAACAATCTTGGCCCAGGCCTTGCGAACGTAGCGGTAACTTACGAGCACCTGCCTTCTGCTGCAAAATGGATACTGTGTTTTGCGATGTTACTGGGGAGGCTGGAGATTTTTACTTTGTTGGTTTTGTTTACCCCGATGTTTTGGAAAAGGTAAGCTGATCAAGTTTTAATAAAACTTTTGTCCATCTGGGCGACGACGGAAGCGCTTATACTCCCACTGGTACTGCGCAACTGTCATAAGCACACAACTCTCTACGGTCTTGTTTAAACCACGGACAGACTTCGCCAAATCTTCGTCATAGATTTCTTGGTCGGCTTCGTGAATGACCAGCTTAAACCCCTTTCCCCTTGGCAGACGCTCGGTAAAGCCGCAATAGACTTTAGCCTTTGACCGCGCAATAAGCTTGCTAACCAACGTCATCGTCAATGCGGGCTCTCCGAAAAACTCTGTGAATTCTCCGCCTTCGTCGTTAGGTACCTGATCAGGCAGAACTCCCACCAACTCTCCCTTCTGCAGGGCCTTAAGCACCAGAGAGACACCCTTGCGATCGGTAGGAGCCAAATTGATACCTCCGCGAGACCGGGTTCGTTGCAATAGCCTATCCAAGGGTTCAAATTTCGGGGGCTGGTACATAAACGTGGAAGATATATTCTGACTGGCATATAAGCCGAAAATCTCCCAGTTACTGAGATGGGGGGCGAGAAGAATAATGCCATTATTCTGCCCTGCTGCCTTTTTAAATTCCTCCACGCCTACTGTCTCGGTTACCAGAGAAAGGGTTTTATCCAGCGGTAGCATCCAGGACTTTCCCATTTCCATTGCTGTGCACGCTGTACTGATCAGGCTTTCTTTAGCCAGACGGGAGATCTCCTCTGTGCTCAGTTCCGGGAAACAGGCCTTTAAATTAGCGAACGTTGTATCTCGGGCTCGATTCGGAACATGGAACAATAGTGTCCCCCAAACAGCGGCTAGGCCATGAAGAAACCGCAGGGGTAACCTCGCTGTCACGAAGAGAAAACAGAGTAAAAAATAGTACTTAATTGTAGCGATAGTGATTTCTCTTTCTGGGCGGGTCAGTCGTTTTAATCAGAAGGAAATGGAAGCATAATTCCTATCCATACACAATCAGCTCAATCCGAGTTAGAAAGCTGTGAAACAGGCTGCAGGTGGATTAGTTACTGATAATCGAGGATAATTGCAAGCCTTTGACTTTTCGTTCATTTAACAAAATAGAACACTCAAACCTATCTAAGTAAATCGGCCAACTCGTGAACAAGAATACCGACAGCAGCACCTTTCAAGGACTCATTTTTGCCCTGCAGCAGTTTTGGGCGAAGCAAGGATGCGTCATTATGCAGCCATTGGACATGGAAGTGGGTGCAGGAACCTTCCATCCTGCCACGTTTTTGCGTGCAATCGGTCCCGAATCCTGGAATACGGCGTATGTTCAGCCCTGCCGTCGCCCTACTGATGGCCGTTATGGGGAAAACCCAAACCGCTTACAACATTATTATCAGTTTCAGGTCCTATTGAAGCCATCACCTAAGAACATCCAAGAGCTCTATTTGGAGTCTTTGCGTTCGATTGGTATCGACATGGCGATACACGATATTCGGTTTGTCGAAGACAATTGGGAATCACCAACTCTTGGTGCCTGGGGTTTAGGTTGGGAAGTCTGGCTAAATGGCATGGAGGTAACGCAGTTTACCTACTTCCAACAAGTGGGCGGACTTGAGTGTTATCCGGTCAGCGGAGAAATCACCTACGGCATAGAGCGAATAGCCATGTACCTACAGGGCGTAGACAGCATCTATGACATCGTTTGGACTGAAGGCCCGGATGGAATTGTTACCTATGGGGATATCTTTAAACAGAATGAAGTAGAGATGTCGGCCTTTAATTTTGAGCACGCCGATACCGAGACCCTGTTCAGCAATTTTGATGATTGCGAGAAGCAGTGCCAATCACTGATCGAGAACAAGCTCGCCTTGCCTGCCTATGAGCAAGTGCTCAAGGCCTCGCATTATTTCAACTTACTTGATGCCCGCAATGCCATCTCGGTAACAGAGCGACAAAGATTCATTCTTCGCGTTAGAACATTAGCCCGATCTGTTGCAGAGGCCTATTTTGAAAGCCGTAAGGAGCTC
Organism: uncultured Pseudomonadales bacterium; assembly: GCA_905478195.1. Lineage (GTDB taxonomy): Bacteria > Pseudomonadota > Gammaproteobacteria > Pseudomonadales > Pseudohongiellaceae > UBA9145. The sequence continues at coordinate 67,793 of CAJQHM010000119.1, read as the reverse complement.
GGTTTTCCCCTGGCTACCGAAGCGCTTCGTCAGGAATTTTTGGAAGAATAGTCATGTCAAAAAAAGATTTTCTAGTCGAGATAGGTACAGAGGAGCTGCCCCCCAAGGCACTGCTCAAACTGTCGAAGTCGTTTCTGGCTGGCGTAGTAGATGGTTTAAAGAAGGAGTCACTCAACTACACTGATGTAAGAGCGTTCGCTACTCCTCGTCGATTGGCCCTGTTGGTGTCGCAGCTGGACGAGAAGCAAGAAGACAAGCAAACAGACAAATTTGGGCCCGCCGTTAAAGCTGCCTTCGATGCTGAGGGTAATCCCACGCCAGCGGCCAGTGGTTTTGCCAAATCTTGTGGTGTTGAGGTATCTGATCTTGGCAGAGCAGACAAAGACGGCGTAGAGAAACTTAGCTATTCGTCAACGCAGACCGGTAAGTCCACTACCCAGTTGCTGCCATCAATTATAGACACAGCTCTGGCTAAGCTACCGATTCCCAAGAGAATGCGCTGGGGCGCGTCTCGAAATGAATTTGTTCGCCCGGTTCACTGGGTGGTATTACTGTTCGGTAACGAGGTCGTTAAGACTACTATTCTTGGTGTGAACTCTGGCATGGAGACCATGGGTCATCGGTTCCACTACCCAGAGAAAATTAAGATCAGCAAGCCAGGTGACTATGAATCGCTACTGGAAGATCCTGGTAATGTCATCGTAGATTTTGCCAGACGCAAAGAGATGATTCGAAGCGCTATCGTTGCCGAAGGCGAGAAGCTTAATGCCTCAACCGTAGTAGATGAAGCACTTCTGGATGAGGTGACAAGCCTGGTTGAATTTCCCGTTGCACTAACCGGCAGGTTTGACGAATTGTTCTTGGACGTTCCCTCTGAAGCCTTGATCCTGGCTATGAAGTCTCATCAGAAATGTTTTTATCTTCTCGATAATGATCAGAAACTCTTGCCGTATTTTGTCACCGTGAGCAATATCCGAAGCACAGACCCCGCTCAGGTTATTGAAGGTAATGAGAGGGTTATTCGCCCGCGACTGGCAGATGCAAAATTCTTCTACGAGACAGATCAACACAGCTCACTAGAAAGCCGCCTGGAACAATTGAAGAAGGTCGTGTTTCAAGAGAAGCTGGGCACCGTCTATGAACGTAGCCTGAGAGTTGCAAACCTTGCAGCTTTTATTGCTAAAGACACCGGGGAAGATGAGTCACAGGCACAAAGAGCGGCAATGCTTTCGAAGTGTGACTTGGTAAGCAATATGGTCGGTGAATTCGCCGACTTGCAAGGTCTTATGGGATCTTACTATGCGAGAAACGACGGTGAGCCTGAGCCAGTAGCCCAGGCGATCAATGAACAATATATGCCTAGATATGCCGGGGATGAGCTCCCTTCTACCCCAATAGGCAGTATTCTCGCGGTATCCGACAAACTGGATTCGATAGTAGGTTTATTTGCTATAGATCAGCCTCCTACGGGCTCTAAGGATCCGTTCGCTCTTCGGCGCTCTGCTATCGGGGTTTTAAGAATCCTGGTCGAGAACGAGATGGACTTGGATCTCATGGCCTGTATCGAAGCTTCTCTTCAGGGTTTCGAATCGATCGAGATTGCTTCTGACACCGCCGAGAAGGTTTTCGAATTTATGCTCGAAAGATTTCGAAGTTGGTACGCTGATGAAGGAATCTCCAGCAGCGTCTTCCAGTCTGTCATGGAACTGAAGCCACGCAAGCCCTACGATTTCAACAAGCGAATCCAGGCTGTCTCTAGCTTCACTCAGCTAGAGGAAGCCGCAGCCTTGGCCGCATCCAATAAACGAGTGTCTAACCTGCTCGATAAGGTTGACTCAACGTCGCTTACAACAGACATCGATGAGACGCTGTTTGATGGCGAAGCAGAAGTCTTGCTTTTCCAACGGCTGAAAGCTAAAGAGTTAAACACGACCCCTTTGTTCGATTCGGGTGACTATACCGCTGGACTCGCCGAGTTGGCACAACTGAAGGATTGTGTAGACGGTTTCTTCGACGATGTTTTGGTTATGTGTGAGGATGAATCGGTACAGAAAAACCGCCTTGCGCTACTACAGAGACTTCGTGCGATTTTTCTTAGAGTCGCAGATATTTCTTATTTGCATACCAGTTAGTCATTCCTAGTCAGGGCCAGCAAGTATGAAGACGATAGTTCTTGATCGAGATGGCGTTATCAATCAAGACTCCGATGACTATATTAAGTCTGCTGAAGAGTTTATTCCCATAGTCGGCAGTATTGAAGCGATTGCCAATCTCAGTGCCGCTGGGTTCAGAGTGTTTATAGCAACCAATCAATCAGGGCTCGCGCGACAATTTTTCGACGAGGACATTCTATCCGAAATACATCATTTGCTGTGCTCTATGGTAGAACAGCTTGGCGGTGCTATAGACGGCATATTCTATTGCCCGCATCATCCAGACGATAATTGTAGTTGTCGAAAACCTGGTACTGGTCTACTTGAACAAATAGAGAGTGAGTTTGCCTGCAAGCTTGCGGGAAGTTATTTTGTCGGTGACAGTCTTAAAGATATCCAGGCAGCACAAGCCTTTGGTTGTAAGCCGATTTTAGTACGTACCGGAAAAGGTACTTTGACTGAGAGTGTATTGAGATCGAACGCCGTCTCTGATGTGCCCGTATACGAAAGCCTATCTAGTGCCATTGCTGATATTTTGGAAATAGAGAGAAATGACTAGGTTGTTCCTTGGAACCCGCTCTACTTTTTTCTACTTCGGCTACTATTTTTTTACCGTCATTCTCTCAATAATTTTTATCCTGTTCTTTCCTATTCTTCCTCCCAAGGGACGACATGTAATCGCCTGTATTTGGTGTGACTCTATTCTTGTGTGGTTACGGCTTTGCTGTGGCGTGAAATATAGGATTATTGGGATAGACAACCTGCCTAAGTCACCGGCAATAGTTATTGCCAATCATCAGAGCAGTTGGGAGACGATCCTCTTCTATAAACTGATCTTTCCCGTATCACCCATTCTAAAGAAGGAATTGATAGCAATTCCATTTTGGGGTTGGTCTATGCGATTGCTAAAACCCATTGCCATAGATAGAAGCAAGCCACGGGAAGCGGGTAAGTCCTTAATGATTCAGGGTGTTGATAGAATAGAGAATGGGAGTTCGGTCATCGTTTTCCCCGAAGGCAGCCGATCAAAATTCGGTACCGTCAAACGCTTCTCTCGCGGGGGGGCAAAACTCGCTGTAGCCGCGAAGACTGATATCGTGCCGATAGCCCACAATGCCGGTTACTGTTGGCCGGCGAGAGACTTCATTAAGAAGCCCGGGCTCATAACCGTAGTTATTGGCGAGAGGATAGCAATTGCCGATCTTGATGCTAACGAGCTGACAGCTGTGGTCGAGAGCTGGATTCGAAAGACGGTAGAAGAATTGAGCTAGTGCGCACTATGCGCTCCAGTAAAATCCGCAGCCCTTCTTACACTATATATCGAGGTTTTCTGCCGCCAACGCATTATCTTCGATAAATTCCCGTCTGGGCTCAACCTGATCACCCATTAAAGTATTGAAGAGTTGATCTGCACCTATGGCGTCCTCGATAGTCACCTGTAACATTCTTCTGGTTTCAGGGTTCATCGTAGTATCCCAAAGCTGATCGGGATTCATTTCGCCCAAACCCTTATAGCGTTGCAGGTAGTGGCCCTTCATTGCATCATTCGTCAGCCATTCCATTGCTCTGGCAAATGATGCGACTTCTTCGGTTTTTTCTCCGCGCTTAACGAAAGCCCCTTCTTCTATTAAGCCATCCAGGGTCGTTCCCAGATCTGTAATTGCGCGATATTCTCCGGAATGGAAGAAGTCGCGGCTAAACGGGTAGGTTTTTTTCAGGCCGTGGATATTCTGTACTGCCTCCGGGAGGAACAGTTGACGCTCCTCGTCTTTCTTGACTTCCAATGTATAGTTAGCGCTTACACCAGGATGCATCTCGCCAAACTTGGCGGCCAGTTCTGTGACCCAGTTCTGTACGCTGTCTTCCGATTTCAACTCTTCCTCAGCCAGTGTTCGGGTAAAGATCATTGCTTCTAAAATTTCAGTCGGGTAGAGCCTTGCAAGTCGACTAATGATTGCATAGCTGTCGTTATACTTCTTAACCAGGGACTCAAGTGCATCGCCGCTAATTCCTGGTGCGTCCGCATTTACATGCAGGCTTGCCCCTTCCAATGCGATCTGGGTTTGGTATTCAGCTAGCTCCATATCGTCTTTCAGATACTGCTCTTGCTTCCCTTTTCGAATTTTATACAGCGGCGGCTGTGCAATAAAAATATGGCCGCCTTCCACTAGCTCGCGCATTTGCCGAAAGAAAAACGTCAATAGTAGCGTTCGAATATGGGAACCATCGACATCCGCATCAGTCATGATAATAATGCTGTGGTAACGTAAATTTTCCGGAGCAAATTCTTCATTGCCGATTCCACAACCAAGCGCTTTAATCAAAGTCCCGATTTCAGCGGAGCTGAGCATTTTATCGAAACGCGCCTTCTCTACATTTAGAATCTTTCCCTTCAACGGTAAAATTGCTTGGTTTTTACGGTTCCTGCCCTGCTTGGCAGAACCACCCGCTGAATCACCCTCCACTATGTATATCTCTGAGAGCGCGGGGTCTTTTTCTTGGCAGTCCGCCAGTTTGCCAGGCAAGCCGGCAATATCGAGCGCACCTTTGCGCCGTGTCATTTCCCGAGCTTTACGAGCAGCTTCCCGTGCACGGGCCGCATCTAGCATCTTACCTACGATAAGCTTGGCGTCTTGTGGGTTCTCCAACAAATAGTCATTGAAATGCGAGGCCATTTCCTGCTCAACCACGGTTTTTACTTCTGAAGAAACAAGCTTGTCTTTCGTCTGCGACGAAAATTTCGGATCAGGCACTTTGACTGAAATAATCGCTGTGAGCCCCTCTCGAGCATCGTCTCCCGATGTGACAACCTCCTTGCCCTTCTTATTTGCCAACTCTTTGTCAATATAGCTCTTTAGCACTCTTGTCAGCGCACCTCTAAAGCCGGCAAGGTGGGTTCCGCCATCGCGCTGAGGTATATTGTTTGTATAGGGGAAAATATTCTCCTGATAAGAATCATTCCACTGCAGAGCAATCTCCACCGTAATGCCGTCTTCTTCCCGCTCCGAGGTAAAGTAGAAAGCCTTGTTTACCGTCGCTTTGTTCTTGTTCAGATAATCCACGAAGGCTTTCAGGCCGCCCTCGTACTTAAAAAGGTCTTCTTTTCCTGAGCGCTCATCGATAAGGCGAATGGCCACTCCGGCGTTAAGAAATGCTAACTCACGTAGCTTTTTCGCTAAAATATCGTAATGAAACTCAACGTTAGAAAAAGTATCAGTTGAAGGCTTGAAATGGCACTCGGTGCCTGAAGTCGTGGTTTCACCGACAATGGCAAGAGGGGCCTGGGGAACCCCATGAACATAGTCCTGCTCATGCACCTTCCCTTCACGCCGGATGGTCAGTTTGAGCTCTTCGGAAAGCGCGTTTACGACCGAAACGCCTACTCCATGGAGCCCGCCGGATACTTTGTAGCTATTGTCATCGAATTTGCCGCCCGCATGCAGAACAGTCATGATGACTTCCGCAGCAGAGACACCTTCATTGTGCATTTCGGTCGGAATTCCACGACCATTATCTGATACAGTAACCGTCTCTCCGATGTGAATGGTCACTTTCACTTCGTCACAATGACCAGCTAATGCCTCATCTATAGAGTTATCAACCAATTCGAATACCATGTGGTGCAGGCCAGTACCGTCATCGGTATCACCAATATACATCCCAGGCCTTTTCCGCACAGCATCCAAGCCCTTTAGAACCTTGATGCTATCGGAATTATATTCGTTGTTAGTAGGTACTTCACTCATACTTCCACTCCAGGGCGTTTGTTAGCAGACACTATCGGCTGCCTTCCCCTTAATATCGGATAATTTCACTAAAAATCAAGCTGTTATTGTACCACGTTCCACGTGGAACGTTGCCACTTCAAGCGCTTCAGGAAGGCAATTTAAGACGGCATCGATTTCTACACAGGTAATAAATACCTGGCCTCCCAGGCCGATCAGCTGTCCCAACACCGCGGCCCTATTAGCCTTGTCTAGCTCAGACGGAAGGTCATCTAGCAGAAATATACAACCACGGTCCAAGGCCTTACTCAGCAACAACCCCTGGGCGATCTTCATACAACTAACTAGAATCTTCTGCTGGCCCCTCGATAGGATATCTACGGCCTTACTCTTTCCTATTCTAACAGATAGGTCTGCCCTATGGGGGCCGCTCTGGGTTGCGCCATACCGCGCATCAACATCTCTGTTATCAAGAAGTACTTGCTCAAGCTCTCTTCCTCTATCCCAGCCGCACTCGTAATCAATCTCTAAAGTCTCAGCCTCAGCACCCCGCATATCCTTGTAGAGTTTCATGAGAAGCGGCAAAAACAATCGTAAGTATTCACTTCGAGCACGATCCACTTCTCTCGCTGCGTGGCACAGCTCAAAATCCCAAGCAGAGATCTGTTGAAAGTCTGGAGATCGCTGTTTTAATAATAGGTTCCTATTGGCTATAGACTTCTTCGTTCTCCGCCAGTTTTCTACGAAACTATGTTCCACGTGAAACACACCCCAGTCCAGGAATTGCCTTCTGGATCTGGGGCCTCCTTCAAGTAAAAGGAAGGAGTTAGAATCGAGGATCTGAACAGGTAATTCGCGAGCGACACTTTCCCAGTTACGCTGCTTCTCCGAACGGAATCTGAGCTGGTGACTCTGACGGCGTGACTTACTGAGCCCAATCTCTTTACCGTCCCGTAGTCGGGCAAAAACTACGGCCTGTTCTTGATCGCTATTAATCAGTGGATCTAGCTTACTAGTCCGGAAAGATCGACCAGTCGCTAAAAGGTGAATAGATTCGAGAATGCTTGTCTTGCCGGAGCCGTTCTCTCCGTGCAGCACATTTATCGTTGAGGCTGGCTCAATATCCAGAGACTCTAAGTTTCGTACCGCGCTAACATTCAGCTTCTCGATGATGCTCATAATAGGGAAGCTCGGGCTAATGCCTTCACGGGCCGAAGCTGCTAGTTACAAACGCATCGGCATAACAACATATAGTGCATCACTGCCTTCTTCCGCTTCCAGCAATGCACTGCTGTTTGCATCCGAAAGCGTTATGCGCGCCTTCTTGCTACTCAGGGTAGAAAGAACATCAATGAGATAACTGACATTGAAGCCAATCTCCAGAGAATCCCCCTCGTAATCAACTGATACTATCTCTTCGGCCTCTTCCTGCTCGGGATTATTCGCTAGAATTTTAAGCTCACCATTCGAAAGCAAAACCCGCACTCCACGGTACTTCTCATTAGATAGTATCGATGCCCGGGAGAAGCCCTGCCTCAATTCCTGACAGTCTCCGATCAATACCTTGTTGCCACCCTTCGGCAGCACTCGGTTATAATCTGGAAACTTCCCATCTACCAGTTTCGACGTAAAGGTGAATGCAGGCACGCTGGCGCGGATATGGTTCTGGCCGAAGGTAAGCGATATATCACCGGAATCGTCTGTTAATAGCCGCGACATTTCCATAATGCCTTTGCGTGGCAAAATTAGCTGCTGTGATTCAGATATGGGGTTGCTCATGTTGAGGGTTTCCATCGCCAGGCGATGGCCGTCGGTAGCAACAACTCGTAAGTAGTCCGGCGCAACCTCAAACAGCATGCCGTTAAGATAGTAGCGCACGTCCTGCTGTGCCATTGCGAAACTTGTACTGTCCAGTAATTCTCGCAGTTTGCTCTGCGACATAGTGATAGAAAAAGTATCAGGCTCTTCATCAACCGCCGGAAACTCTGTGGCCGGCAAGGTAGTAAGCGTAAACCTGCTGCGCCCGGACTTAATTGTTACTTTATTCTCAACCAGAGTGAGTTCGATATTTGCACCATCACTTAGCGATTTGCAGATATCCAACAACTTGCGCGCCGGAACCGTAATTTCACCGGGCTTGTGTGCCTGGTCTACGGTGACACGACCGACCAATTCCACTTCAAGATCGGTACCTGTTAGTGATAATTCAGTGTCCCTTAAGACTAAGAGGACATTTGAAAGTACTGGTAAAGTCTGACGTCTCTCCACCACACCACTCACTAACTGCAAGGGCTTTAAAAAAGCTTCTCGTGAAATAACAAAATGCATCGTTTTGCTTTCCTTTCTATCTAAACTCAAACCATCACTAAGGAGCGTTTAGCTCGATAACGACCTGAGCAAGTTATTATAGTCTTCTTGTATATCGATTGAGCTATGGCGCAGCTTTTTCACTTGTTTGCAGGCATGCATCACAGTGGTATGGTCCCTACCGCCAAAGGCGTCACCAATTTCCGGTAAGCTGTGATTAGTTAGCTCTTTGGAAAGGCTCATTGCTACTTGCCTAGGTCTCGCCACCGACCTGTTGCGCCGCTTCGATAGCATGTCCGCCATTTTGATCTTGTAATACTCGGCTACGGAACGCTGAATATTGTCTATTGTTACTAACTTATCCTGAAGGGCAAAAAGATCACGTAGCGCTTCCTTTATAAGGTCGAGGTCAATTTTCTGACCAGTGAAGTTTGAGTGTGCAATAACTCGTTTCAATGCACCCTCAAGCTCGCGCACATTGGAACGCAAGCGCTGAGCTATAAACATTGCTACATCATTTGGCAGCTCAACATTACATAGCGCCGCCTTATTCATCAAAATCGCTGCTCTGGTTTCCAGTTCTGGCGGTTCTACGGCAACAGTAAGGCCCCAACCAAACCTAGATTTCAAACGCTCCTCGAGCCCATTAATCTCTTTATGGTAGCGATCGCAGGTCAATATGATCTGCTGGCCGCCTTCTAGCAAGGCGTTGAATGTATGAAAAAACTCTTCCTGGGATCGCTCTTTTCCTGCAAAGAATTGAATATCGTCGATAAGCAAAGCATCTACAGAGCGATAGAATCGCTTAAATTCGTTAATCGCGTTTAGTTGCAGCGCAGTCACCATGGTGGCAACAAAGGTCTCAGAATGCAGGTAGACAACTTTCGCATTCGGCTTTTTGGCAACCAGATAGTTTCCAATAGCATGCATTAAGTGAGTCTTACCTAACCCTACACCACCATATATAAAGAGCGGGTTATAGGCATAGCCAGGGTTTTCCGCGACCTGCATCGCTGCGGCTCTAGCGAGCTGGTTTGACTTCCCTTCAACGAAATTATCGAAAGTATTTTCGACGTTCAGTGCGCCTCGATGTCTTAATTTTCCTTCGATGACGATGTCGACCTTGCGCCTTTCTGCTTCTGCCGAACTCGTCTTGAATTGGATTGGTGGTTTTGGGCTGGGCTGAGCTTGCGTGTTCGAAGCCTGTGCTTGAACCGCTCTTGCTAGGTTATCTTTGACGGCGGCCTGCCCTGCCGCGACGCGCTCCGCTGGATCACCACTGAATACCTCTAGGCGAATCTCCAGCGCGGCATCATTGGAATCGGCTACAATTTCTTCAATTCGGGGCAGAAACTTTCCTTTTACCCAATCCAGAATAAATCTATTTGGAGCCAAAATACGCAAAACCGATGAATCCAGCTCCACGTGAAGAGGTCTTATCCAAGTATTAAATTGTTGGGAGGGTAGTTCTGCTCTCAAGCAGTCGATACATTCTTGCCAGATTATTACAGCCACGTTTTCTTGCCCGCATTATTTATTATTTTTACTAAAACAGGCGGCAATTCTATAAGCTCAGGCAAGAGTTATCCACTGGCAAGCAGGCAAAAATAAGGTTTTTTCATTGTATTTTATTTTCTTATTTATCAACAGGTTAAAAGATTTTTACTGTTATTTTCCGAGTAAAAAACTACTTCTGCTCACAGCAATATTCGAAACCTGTTGATAACAAAGCTGTGGATAACTTGTGATTAAATTCTGGATTAGATTGTACTCAATTTCCAATGGCCCAGCCTTTACCCTAAGCGTCTATTTACCCTAGATGAATTGTCCTACTTATACACCTTATTCCGTTGCATGTTGGCACTAAACCCTCTAGAATTCGTGACCCTATTTTCGAACCGCTTCGTTCGGTTTGTGATTGAAGAATCGGATGAATTGATATGAAAAGAACATTCCAGCCCAGCGTATTAAAAAGAGCTCGAACCCACGGTTTTAGAGCTCGAATGGCAACCAAAGGCGGCCGTCTTGTAATTAAGAGACGCCGTTCTAGAGGACGTGCCAAGCTCTCAGCATAAGTTCTGTTTTCTCTGCTGTTCGATGATTGACTAGTCTGATGAGAAGAGAGAATAAAACGTGGCTGAGTTCAGCTTTCCCAAAACTTCGAGGCTGCTGAACGCTGCAGACTATAAAGCTGTCTTCAGTGATGCGCAGTTCAAAGTCTCCTCTCGCCACTTTCTGGTGCTAGCCAGGACTAATAATCGATCTGGCTCTAGAATAGGCTTGGTTATAGCGAAGAAAAACGTAGCGCTTGCCGTACAACGCAACCGTATCAAGCGCCAGCTACGAGATACCTTTCGCCACAGCAGGGCACTGTTAGACACGCTGGATCTAGTCGTGTTGGCTAGGAAAGATGCTGATAAACTCGACAATAGTCAGTTGAAAGATACGATCGAGTCTTTGTGGCAGGATCTTCACACAAAGATGAAAAGGGCTGCAGCTAAAAACCAGGACGACAGGTAAAAGCAATCATGTTGGACAATCTACTTATTCGACTTATCAACGCTTACCAGTCTAGTTTGAGTTTGCTCATCGGCAATCAGTGTCGCTTTCATCCCACCTGTTCTCAATACACTAAAGAAGCAATACAAATTCACGGCTCAATGCGAGGATCCTGGCTTGGGATTCGCCGCATCTGCAGCTGTCACCCTTTTCACGAAGGGGGCTTTGACCCCGTTCCCGATAGTTCGGACCCTAAGGGTCAGTGAACTGAGCAAGTAGGACACTATGGATTTAACTAAATTCGCCCTCTACACGGCCCTGGCCATCGTCACCTACTTAATGCTGTTGTCCTGGCAGGAAGACTATCCTCCAATTATTGATGACGGCAGCGTAGCCCGCGCTGAAATTCCACAGATTCCTAACGGACAATCTGATGCAACGGCTGTAAATGATTTACCGAGTGATATACCGACAAACACCCCTTCTGCCCCAACTAGCAGCCAAAGCGATACTCCTACAGTCGCGCCTGTAACCGCGTCTGCATCGGCCAATACTGCTAACCCTGCCGACTTAATCAGTGTTCGCACAGACACCTTTGATATTCGCATCAACCCGGTCGGTGGAGATATTGTCTACCTTGCACTACCACTGTATCTCAAACAAATAGATGTGGCAGATGACCCCTTTGTACTTTTAGACAACCAGCCAGGTAGAGAATATGTGGCGCAGAGTGGCCTAATAGGGCGGAACGGTGTCGACAGTAATGGCAGGGCAACCTATAGGACCAACTCGACTAGCTACACTATGAGTGAGTCTGCAGATAGTCTGGATGTGGACCTAAGCTTGGTCACTAGCGACGGTGTTGGGGTTACAAAGCGCTATAGCTTTAGTCGCGAGAGCTATCTTATCGACGTCAGTTTTATCATTAATAATACTACTACTGAAACTTGGCAGGCCAATGCCTTCGGTCAAATTAAACGCGACGCCTTTGACGACCCAAGCGACGCGGGTGGCTTCGGTCGCACCTATCTAGGGTTCGTAACCACGATAACAGATGACCCCTATATTGAAATTGAATTTGATGACATCGATGACAACGGTAGCTCAACCCTGGAGACACCGGGCGGGTGGATGGCTTTTAGCCAGCACTATTTCATCACTGCCTGGATACCAGCTATTGATTCCACCACCCAACTCACAACTAGAAAGAATTCTAGCAATCAATACTATGGCGAATTCACCAGCAGCGCCTTCGACGTAGCAGCAGGTGAGAGCGGCAATCACACCATTCAGTATTACGCCGGCCCTAAAGACCAGTATGTGCTGCGGGACATCTCTCCCGGGCTCGACAAGACCATCGACTATAGTTTCCTTTGGTTCATTGCCAGCCCTATCTACTGGCTGCTCTCGCGAATCAACTCCATTATTGGGAATTACGGCATTTCGATCATACTTCTTACTATTGTTGTTAAGTCCGCATTCTATAAATTGTCAGAAACTCAATACCGGTCCATGGCCGGTATGCGACGACTAATGCCTAAGATGCAGCAGCTTAAAGAGAGTTACGGCGACGACAAGATGAAGCTACAGAAAGCGACCATGGAGCTTTACAAGAAAGAAAAGATAAACCCCTTCGGTGGTTGTCTACCGATGCTAGTGCAGATGCCGGTATTCATCGCACTGTATTGGGTGCTGCTGGAGAGCGTAGAGTTGCGTCACGCGCCTTTCATGTTATGGCTGACTGACCTATCTGTTCGTGACCCATTCTTTATTTTGCCACTGCTTATGGGTGGGACGATGTATTTCCAAACCACGCTTAGCCCAACACCCGCTGACCCCATGCAGGCCAAGGTTATGAAAATGATGCCTGTCATGATGACAGTCTTGTTTCTCTGGTTCCCAGCAGGGTTAGTACTGTATTGGCTAACCAATGGCGGATTGGGTATTTTGCAACAGTGGTATATAACCAAGAAGCTTGATGCCGCCTTTGCTGCGAAAAATTCGAGTTAGGGCCTGAACACTCAAACCATCGCTTAGTTGTTCCACGGTGAGGGCCCTATCTATTGCAGGGCCTTCTAATTGTAGACTCTCGACTATGAACATGTTTGTTGGCTTCCATGTCCCAATTTGAAACTGACACAATATGTGCCATCGCCACGGCCCCTGGTCGGTCAGGCGTAGGGATCATTCGAATTTCAGGCCCCAGGGTTCTCGCTATTGCCGAGACAATTCTCGGCTTTATTCCTACTGCCCGCCACGCGCATTTTTGCAATTTCCTCGATGCAGATTCACAGACTATCGATCAGGGCATAACCCTTTACTTCTCTAGCCCCAACTCCTTTACGGGCGAAGATGTCCTGGAGCTTCAGGGCCATGGTGGTATGTATGTGCTCAAGGACTTGCTGGATAGAGTCGCCAGTATAGGTGCGAGGCTGGCAAATCCGGGTGAGTTTTCAGAGCGTGCATTTCTCAACAATAAAATAGACTTGCTCCAGGCGGAAGCTATCGCCGATCTGATCGAGTCGAATTCCACGCAGGCTGCGAAGTCGGCAATGCGCACACTGAAGGGGGAATTTTCAAGAAAGGTTCATACGTTGCTCGAGCAGTTAATAGAGGCAAGAGTTCATATAGAGGCGACTATCGATTTTTCTGATGAAGACATAGATTTTGTCAGCGACAACAAAGTAGGCGAATCATTACATACCGTTCATGCGTCTATACAAGAGACCCTGGTGCAGGCTAAACAGGGCGCTTTATTAAAAGAGGGGCTAAATGTAGTCATCGCGGGAAAACCCAATGCGGGCAAATCCAGTTTGTTAAATGCCCTATCGGGGTCAGAGACTGCGATTGTTACTGACATACCAGGCACTACCAGAGACTTGCTGACAGAAGAAATCAACATAGATGGCTTACCCGTTCACATTATAGATACCGCGGGCATTAGAGTTAGTGAAGACCTTGTTGAGCAAGAAGGATTAAGGCGGGCGCAAATTGCGATAGAACAGGCCGATCAAATACTTCTTATCGTCGACCGGTCCTTAGCGGTAGAGGGTGTGGAAGAAAATGTGGAAAAGTTGTTAGCTCCACTTGTATTACTAACTGATAAGTCAATAAAAGAACTGAATTACCTAAAAAATACTACAATCGTCTATAACAAGATCGATCTTTTGAACAATGTAGAGCACGGCATAACGTCCATCAATTATCTAGATTACTCACTGCCAGTAATCAGCTTATCGGCGAAAGAGAATATCGGTATCGACTCACTCCGTAACTATTTGAAGGAAATAGTCGGTTATAGCGCAACGGAAGAAGGAGCCTTCATAGCCCGGGAAAGACACCTAACAGCGCTAAGTAATGCGAATAAGCTAATTGAATCAGCTTTAGAACAGCTCAAGTCACAGTCTTCATTGGAGCTTATAGCGGAAGACCTGCGTTTTGCGCAATCGCAGCTCGGGGCTATAACAGGCGAGTTCACCAGTGATGATCTGTTAGGAGAAATATTCTCGAATTTTTGTGTTGGTAAATAGCAAACAGCGTGATTTCCATTAACAGCTAAGTGCTTCTAACTAAATGTGTATAAGTGGCGTATTTCTAGGGATAAGAGCTGGATTGTTTTGAACAAAAATGGCCAACTGCCAGTTCGCCTAAAACTATACCCAAGCGCCAATAGGGTATAGTTGTTCTATTCAGTGCTTATCTACCGGCTTGCGCTTGTTATAAGGCTTTGATTTATATATCCTTTATAAGGATATCAACAGTAAAACACGTAGCTATTAATAACAACATCAATACACTATATATACATAACTCTATTAAATAGTAATTAACTTATTAGTTAATATATAACTACAAACTTTAAATTTAGCCTTTATACTTGCCGGCCGAAAATTACTCTGTTCGGTAAACTGTTCTGCTAACGAATAGCATAAGATTTAAGAGGACGCCAAGCGCCGTGGAATACAGCAAAAAATATGACGTGATCGTAGTGGGTGGGGGGCATGCCGGCACCGAGGCAGCTCTGGCTTCTGCTCGCCAGGGCGTTGACACTTTGCTTATTACTCACAGCATCGAGACACTAGGACAAATGTCTTGTAATCCTGCAATAGGCGGCATCGGCAAGAGCCATTTGGTTAAGGAGATCGATGCACTGGGTGGCGCCATGGCCAAAGCAGTTGATTTAGCGGGTATTCAATTTCGCGTTCTAAATGCGAGCAAGGGACCTGCGGTTAGGGCTACACGAGCTCAAGCTGATCGGGCTCTCTACAAGGCGGCTATCCGAGAGATGTTGGAGCAGCAAGAAAATCTGTCTCTGTTTCAACAGGGTGTTGATGATCTCCTGATCGAAGACGGGGTAATCGAGGGCGTAATCTCGCAGATGGGAATGCTCATCAGAGCACCAAGAGTCGTCTTAACTACAGGTACGTTTTTGGGTGGGAAGATACACATTGGCCTGGAGAATAGTTCAGGCGGCAGGGCTGGAGATCCACCTGCAATTGCGTTGGCGAACCGGTTGCGAGAGTTACCTTTCAGAGTCAATCGACTGAAGACGGGAACACCACCGCGCATTGATGCCGACTCGGTTGATTTCTCGGTAATGCAAGTTCAGGCAGGGGACACGCCGCTGCCGGTAATGTCTTTTCTTGGCAAAGAGTCAGATCACCCCGAACAGATTAACTGTTACATAACCAACACTAACGAAAAGTGTCATGAAGTTATTCGCGGCGGCCTGGATCGCTCTCCAATGTACACCGGGGTAATCGAAGGAACTGGGCCTCGTTACTGCCCATCAATCGAAGACAAAGTCATGCGCTTTGCCGATAAGAGCTCTCATCAAATATTTGTCGAGCCGGAGGGTTTACATACCAGAGAGCTTTACCCAAACGGCATTTCGACCAGCTTGCCGTTTGATGTGCAACTAGAAATGGTTCGGGAAATTAAGGGTTTCGAAAACGCGCACATAACGCGGCCGGGTTACGCAATCGAATATGATTTCTTCGACCCTAGGGATTTACATTATTCGCTGGAGACAAAGTTTGTCAAAGGGCTTTATTTTGCTGGCCAAATTAATGGTACTACCGGTTATGAAGAGGCTGGCGCGCAAGGACTAATGGCCGGACTCAACGCAGGTCTCGCCGCTAGAGGCTTGGAGTCTTGGTGTCCTAGAAGGGACCAGGCTTACATCGGTGTGCTAATCGATGATCTGATTACACTGGGAACAAACGAGCCCTATCGCATGTTCACCAGCAGAGCGGAATACCGCCTGACTCTTAGAGAAGATAATGCCGATCTGCGTCTTACCGAAGAAGGGAGAAGGCTGGGTCTGGTTGATGATGAGCGTTGGGAGTTCTTTAGCAAGAAGAAGATCAAGATTGATGAAGAACTAAAATTCTTGCGCGGTACCTGGGTACAACCCAATACCGACAGAGCAGAGCGTATCAACATGCTGTTGGAAAAACCGATAAGCCGCGAATACAGCCTGGCGGATTTACTTGCACGGCCAAGAGTCGATCACACTGCCCTGTTAGCCGCCTATCATGGGCATCTGAAGGCGGGGTCTCAACCTACCGCTATAGAGCTTCAAGCAGCGCAACAATCTGAAATCCAGATAAAGTATCAAGGCTATATAGATCGTCAGGTAGAGGATATCGAACGTCTCAAGAAGCAGGAACATACAAAACTGCCGGTTGATTTTAACTATGATCAGATGCAGGGGCTCTCGAATGAGCTAAAGCAGAAACTGATCGAGGCGAGACCTGAGAACATAGGTCGTGCCTCTCGCATACCCGGTATTACGCCAGCCGCTATCTCTCTGTTATTGATCTACCTGAAGAAACACCGGGCGGTAAATCGCAAGGCTGGTTAGCCCCGCGGGAAAAAAATGACTGAGTCAATTCGAGAGGAGTTGCACAGAGGCATTTCATCTCTGTCACTGAACTGTAGCGAAGAACAATTAGTCTCGCTGCTGGCCTATATCGAGCTGCTCAAGAAATGGAACTCTGCCTACAACCTGTTAGGGGCAAATGAAACCGCAGACCTGGTGTCGCGTCATATTCTCGATAGCCTGTCTATCAACCCACATATCGAAGGCAATCTGATAGCGGATATTGGGGCCGGTGCCGGCTTGCCAGGTATACCCCTCGCTATCTTGAACCCCGATAAACGCTTCGTGCTTATTGATTCAAATGGCAAGAAAACACGCTTCATGTTTCAGGCTAAAATTCAGCTAGGATTGGGCAATATTACTATCGAAAATTGTCGAATAGAGCACTATCAAAGCAAGCAGCAAATTGATATGGTGATGTGTCGAGCCTTCTCTACCCTGACGGATGCACTGGCTATGTTGCAGCCAATTTTCATGGACAGTTGCAGGTTACTGGCGATGAAGGGGTATTATCCTCATGATGAAATCGCACAGCTGCCAGAGGGATTTGAGCTGACGAAAAGTATCAAATTAGAAGTACCCGGCAGTGAATCACAGCGTCATCTTATCGAGGTGATGCGGAGCAAGGCAGCTTAGTTACTTACTTAGTTAAGAGTTAAGAGTTAAGAGCGAAAAATGCCTCTTTGCAGATAACCGAATAAACAGAAGTTCTAGTTAGGAAAAATTAAAGTGGGTAAAGTTCTCGCAATAGCAAATCAAAAAGGAGGCGTGGGCAAAACCACAACTTCTGTAAACCTTGCTGCATCGCTAAAATTTACACGAAAGAGCGTACTGCTAATCGACCTGGATCCGCAGGGCAATGCCACCATGGGTAGCGGCATAGATAAGTCCTCGTTAGAGACCTCAATCTATGATGTTCTGATGCAACATTCGAATTTCGATGAGGTTGTTTTGAACCCCGAATCTTCAGGATATGACTTGCTGCCTGCAAACGGCGACCTAGTTGCGGCCGAGGTGGAATTGATCAGCGAAGACAACAGAGAACTCCGTCTTCGCCAAATCATAGAACAGGTTCGAGAGCGTTATGACTATGTAGTCATCGATTGCCCGCCATCACTGAATATGCTCACTATAAACGCTCTTGTCGCTGCCGATGGGGTAGTTATACCGATGCAGTGTGAATATTATGCCTTAGAGGGCCTGTCGGCTCTGATGGATACTATTAACGCCATACGAGATACATTTAATCCGGACCTGAAGATAGAGGGCATTGTCCGCACTATGTACGATCCGAGAAACAAGCTGACCTCAGAGGTAAATGGTCAGCTAATTAACTATTTTGGCGATACCGTCTATCGAACCGTGGTTCCCAGGAATATTCGCTTAGCCGAGGCTCCCAGCTACGGTAAGCCAGTATTGAAGTACGATAAGCAGTCCCGGGGCGCGATTGCCTATCTAGCACTAGCTGGAGAGGTTCTAAGGCGCAATGATGAAGCGGCCGCTCTAGCAGCCGTTTAAGCTGTTGTTTCACTTTGTTCAACCCAGGGAACAGAAGCCCGCTTACTTGAGCCCGATGTAAGATGACTGAAAAGAAAAAACTTGGCAAAGGCCTAGATGTGCTGCTCTCTAGAGGTAGCACGGAAACCATGGCCAGCCTGTTGGGCAAGCCCAAAGACCGCAGCATATCCCCACAGAACGTAGAAAAAGACGGTGATCTGAAGAATATACCTGTCGATTTGATACAGCGTGGCAAATATCAGCCCCGAACTGACATGCACGAAGAGGCTCTGGAAGAGCTGGCCAACTCCATCAAGGCTCAGGGCGTCATGCAGCCCATCGTCGTGCGCCCCATATCTTCTGACAAATACGAGATTATCGCCGGTGAGCGACGCTGGAGAGCAACCCAGATAGCAGGTTTGGATACTATTCCTGCCATTATCAAACCTGTTGGCGATGAAGCAGCGATCGCCATGTCCCTAATCGAGAATATTCAGCGTGAAAACCTGAACCCTATGGAAGAGGCGATGGCGCTGAAGCGTCTGCAGGACGAATTTGAATTAACCCAACAAGAAGTCGCCGATGCTGTTGGGAAGTCCCGCGCCACAGTGACCAACCTGATGCGCCTTATAGGCCTGACCATCGATGTTCGGCGCATGCTAGAGCATGGCGATCTCGAAATGGGCCACGCCAGAGCTCTGCTGTCGCTCCCGGATATTCAGCAATCAGAGGCGGCAAGAGCAGTTGTGGGCAAAGGGCTATCAGTAAGACAGACTGAGTCTTTGGTCCGCAGACTGATTGCCGAAGCGGGCACGAATAGCAATACCGGCGGCAAAGCAGTTGACCCAGACATCAAGAATCTTGAAGAGAATTTGGCGGACAAGCTGGGCGCCAAGGTGATGATCCAGCACACAGCTAAAGGCAAGGGCAGGCTCATTCTAAAGTACAATTCGCTCGATGAATTGGACGGTATTCTCTCCCACATCAATTGATAATCTGACGTAGTTGATTAGGCACTATAAAGCCCCTATAATGCGCGTGCTTTGGTGATCACCGCTGCGATTTTTAGGTGTTTGTTACAGGTGCCGATGGAGTGCGAGGCTGAAAAAGCTAAGCCAAAATGTCTAACTTAAAGACCCCACCGGTATATAAAGTGATCATTGCGCAAGTCGCGGTGACGGTCT
Source organism: uncultured Pseudomonadales bacterium (assembly GCA_905478195.1). Lineage (GTDB taxonomy): Bacteria > Pseudomonadota > Gammaproteobacteria > Pseudomonadales > Pseudohongiellaceae > UBA9145. The sequence goes on along the minus strand of CAJQHM010000119.1, from coordinate 48,544 downwards.
TTATAGCAGTAACTTCTCTGCTGATTTCAGGTACCGTTTTAGCTTACTCGACACTATTGGGTGGCTTCATAAGCGCATTACCAAATAGCTATTTTGCGTTCCATGCCTACCGTTATCAGGGAGCTAGAAACGCGCACAACGTTGTAAAGGGCTTTATTCGCGGTGAGCTCGGCAAAATAATCATCACGGTGGTGCTTTTTGCTCTTAGTTTCACCCTTATTACCAATTTAAATGAATTAGCCGTAATTCTTGGGTTCATAGTGGCCCATTTTACAGGTGTAGTAACGTCGGGGTTCATTAGTTATAACCCCTCGGGTAACAATACCTAGGTACAATACTTGGGTTGCTCAGATCTTAGAGATTTTAAATGGCAGAGTTAGCAGAAGCGGCACACGCAGCAGCTGAACACGGGGCAGAAAGCCAGACCGTTCAGGAATATATTAGCCACCATTTATCCTATTTGACCTACGGACGCTTTCCCGATGGTCATTGGGGTCTTGCCCACACCATAGAAGAAGCAACTGAAATGGGCTTCATGTCGATCCATGTCGACACTATGGGCTGGTCACTTTTCCTGGGTGCGGCCTTCCTGCTTTTCTTCCGCTACATCGGTAAGCGCGCCAGTACTGGCGTGCCAAGCGGTATTCAAAATTTTGTCGAAAGCATCTTCGAGTTCGTGGAGGCTAGAGTCAATGAAGGCTTCATCTACAAGAACCCTTATGTTGCTCCTCTGTGTTTGACGGTCTTTGTCTGGATCATATTAATGAACACGATGGACTTGGTGCCCGTAGACTGGATTCCAGAGATTGCGATGGCTGTCGGAGGTCTATGGGGCTTGGAGCATATGTCATTCAAGGTCGTGCCAACTACAGATCCAAATATCACCATGGGCATGTCCATCAGCGTCTTCTTTCTTATTCTTTACTACAGCATCAAGAGCAAGGGCCTTGGCGGCTTCCTAAGCGAGCTTGCCTTCCACCCATTCGGTAAGTGGATGCTGCCATTTAACCTTATCATTGAAATACCTACCCTATTTGCCAAGCCGATTTCGCTCGGGCTTCGACTGTTCGGAAATCTGTATGCAGGTGAATTGTTGTTCTTGCTCATTTCTGGGCTGCTGGGTGTTTATCAGTTGCCAGCACACTTTGTCTGGGCAGTGTTTCACCTATTGGTTGTTCCCCTACAGGCTTTCGTCTTCATGATGCTAACAATTGTGTATCTGAATGCAGCTCATGAGCCGGTAGAACACCACTAAACGAATTTTTACATTTTATTAAGATTGATCTGAACTAAAGAAAACCTGGAGGAAAAGATGGAAATGATATTGGCGAATACGGTACTAGGCGTACTGCTTGTACTGGGAATGGGCGCACTCGGCACCGCGATTGGTTTCGGCATTCTGGGAGGAAAATTCCTCGAAGGTTCTGCTCGTCAGCCTGAGCTTGCCCCTAAATTACAAGCCAGCATGTTCTTGGTAGCTGGCCTTATCGATGCGGTAACTATGATCGGTATCGGTATCGGCATGTGGTTTACCTTTGCGAACCCGTACCTGGGTCAGTTAGCGGGCTAAGCAAGATACCTAATAGCGGGAGATCGCGGTGGATATTACATTAACTATTATCGGGCAATCGGTAGCGTTCTTCGTCTTCTGGTGGTTCTGCGCGAAATACGTTTGGCCTCTTTTCATGGATGTCATGGAAGAGCGTCGGCAGAAAATCGCAGACGGCCTGGAAGCAGCGGCTAGAGCTGAGAAAGATTTGGAATTGGCTCAGGCTAAGTCTACAGATCAATTGAAAGTAGCGAAGGTTGAAGCGGCTGGCATTATCGACCTTGCTAACAAGCGCGGTTCTCAGATCGTCGAAGAAGCTAAAGATCAAGCTAAAGAAGAAGCGAAACGCATTATTGCTGGCGCTCAGGCTGATATCGAACAGGAAGTAAATAGAGCGAAAGAGGCTCTGCGTGCACAGGTATCTGCGATTGCTATCGCTGGCGCCGAGAAGATCCTGGAAGGTTCGATCGATCAAGCAGCCAACGAAGATATGTTGAACAAATTAGCTTCCGAACTTTGAGAAAATAAACAGTGGCCGAATTAATCACATTAGCAAGACCTTATGCCAAGGCGGCTTTCGAGACAGCCTTGCAGGACGGCGCGTTGGACAAATGGTCTAGCATGATCGCCTTGACAGCAGCGGTGGCCGGTGAAGAAGGGGTGAGCACTATCTTATCGTCTCCCTCCTTGTCGTCGGAGCAAATTGCCGATGCGTTCGTTGGTGTTTGCGGCGATGAGCTTGACGCGAAAGGCAAGAACTTCGTAAGCCTTCTTGCCGAATACAAGCGACTGGTTTTGCTACCAGAAATTTCTTCACTGTTTGAAACCCTGAAAGCCAATCAGGAAATGTCAGTCGATGTTGAGATAACGACAGCTTATGAAATTAGTTCAGATGTTTCGAATAAGCTAGCGCAGGCTCTTAAAGATCGTCTTAAGCGTGAAATCATCTTGGCAACCAATATCGACCCAAGCCTGATCGGCGGCGCAATCATTAGAGCGGGTGACAATGTCATCGACAGCTCGGTTCGCGGGAAATTATCAAAATTAGCTGAATCAATGAATTCCTGAGCAGGTCAGGAACAAGGAAATAAGCATGCAACAACTGAACCCATCCGAAATCAGTGACATTATCAAACAGCGCATCGAGCAGCTCGATGTTTCTGTAGAGTCAAAGAATGAAGGCACCATCGTCAGCGTATCTGACGGTATTATTCGTATCCACGGTCTCGCCGATGTGATGTATGGCGAAATGATCGAGTTTGAAGGCGGCATCTATGGTATGGCGCTAAACCTTGAAAGAGACTCCGTAGGGGCCGTGGTATTGGGCGACTACCTCTCGCTGCGCGAAGGTCAAACTTGTCGTTGTACTAAGCGAATCCTTGAAGTACCTGTTGGCCCAGAACTGGAAGGCCGTGTTGTTGATGCACTAGGTAAGCCAATCGATGGTAAGGGACCGATTGAGACAACCATGACCGACGCTGTTGAAAAAGTAGCGCCTGGTGTAATCGCCAGAAAGTCGGTAGACGAGCCGGTTCAGACAGGCCTGAAATCAATCGACTCAATGACTCCAATCGGAAGGGGCCAGCGCGAATTGATTATTGGTGACCGCGAAGTGGGTAAGACCGCTGTGGCGATCGATGCGATCATCAACCAAAAGGGCAAGGATGTTAAGTGTATCTATGTAGCGGTAGGCCAAAAGGCTTCATCTGTAGCTAACGTAGTGAATCGCCTTGAAGAGCATGGTGCCATGGAATACACCATCGTGGTGGCGGCAACTGCCTCTGATCCAGCATCTATGCAGTTTATTGCGCCTTACTCTGGTTGCACCATGGGTGAGTACTATCGTGACCGTGGCCAAGACGCTTTGATCATCTATGATGATCTAACAAAGCAAGCCTGGGCTTATCGTCAGATCTCTCTACTGCTGAGAAGACCACCTGGTCGAGAAGCCTATCCTGGTGATGTGTTCTACTTACACTCCCGTCTATTGGAGCGCTCGTCGAGAGTGAGTGCTGACTACGTTGAAAAGTTTACCAACGGTGAAGTTAAAGGTAAAACTGGCTCGCTAACGGCATTGCCGATTATTGAGACACAGGCGGGCGACGTTTCAGCGTTCGTACCGACCAACGTAATCTCTATTACAGATGGTCAGATATTCCTCGAGACTGATTTGTTTAACTCGGGTATCCGTCCTGCGATGAACCCTGGTATCTCGGTATCTCGTGTGGGTGGTGCGGCGCAGACCAAGATTATTAAGAAGCTGGGTGGTGGTGTACGTATCGCGCTAGCCCAATACCGCGAATTGGCAGCTTTTGCTGCTTTCGCATCTGATCTGGATGATGCAACGCGGGCACAGCTTGAGCATGGTCAGCGCGTCACTGAATTGATGAAGCAGAAGCAGTATTCGCCTATGTCGATCGCGGAGATGGGTATCTCCATCTATGCGGCGAACGAAGGCTATCTGCAAGATGTCGAGCTGAATAAGGTTTTGGACTTCGAAGCAGCGCTTCTCTCCTACATGAACAGTGAGCACGCTGATCTGATTAAGCAGATTAATGACACTGGTGACTACAACGATGACATCGGCGCGCAGTTCAAAGCGGCAATCGACAAGTTCAAGTCCACACAGACTTGGTAGTCGCCTGGTTAGATAGCTAATTACTAATTAATAGGCAAATAGCGAAATACACGTAGAGGCTGAGCAATGGCTGGCGGAAAAGAAATACGCACCAAGATTTCGAGTATTAAGAGTACTCAGAGTCTCACCGGCGCGATGGAAATGGTAGCGGCAAGTAAGATGCGTAAGGCTCAAGAGCGCATGACACTTGGCAAGCCTTATGCTCATCGAATTCGTTCGGTGATTGGCCATATTGCCAACGCCACACCGGAATACAGACACGCCTATTTCGACACACGTGATATCAAGCGAGTGGGATACATCATAGTGTCTTCCGACCGCGGCCTTTGCGGCGGTTTGAACATCAATGTGTTCAAGGCGGCAGTAACATCGATGAAAGAGTTTAAAGACAACAATGTCGAGATCGACTTCTGTGTCATTGGCAAGAAGGCAGCACGCTTCTTTAACAACTATGGTGGTAACGTCATCGCAGCAGTAGATAGCATAGGTGATGCGCCTGAAGTGGCCGATGTCATAGGCTCAGTGAAGGTGATGTTAGACAAGTTCGACAATAACGAAATTGATCAACTTATGGTGGTAAGCAACACATTCGTAAACACGATGACCCAGCAACCCACTATAGAACAATTGCTTCCATTGCTTCCGTCAGAAGAAGAAGACTTACAGCATCATTGGGATTATCTGTATGAGCCCGATGCAAAAGAATTGCTAGATGGTTTGCTATTGAGATATATCGAATCACAAGTATTCCAGGCAGTAGTAGAAAACAATGCCTGCGAGCAAGCCGCGCGAATGGTTGCAATGAAGAGCGCAACCGACAACGCAGGTGAGCTTATTGATGAATTAGAGCTGGTTTACAACAAGGCTCGACAGGCTGCAATTACCCAAGAGCTATCCGAGATAGCAGGCGGCGCGGCGGCAGTATAAGCACTAGTATTAAGAACATGGTAGTTAGCGGCGCTGACTTTTCAGTGTCATTAACAAAAGCTTAGACGAAAAATTAAGAGATTGAGGAACCGGACATGAGTAGCGGTCGAATCGTACAAATCATTGGCGCTGTAATCGACGTAGAATTTGGACGCGATGGAGTACCTTCTGTGTATGACGCACTAGAGGTGAGCAACACAGATATCGTGCTCGAAGTGCAGCAGCAATTAGGTGATGGCGTGGTAAGAACAATTGCGCTAGGTAGTACTGAGGGCCTGAGCAGAGGGCTTGAGGTTACAGATACCGGCGCGCCTGTTTCTGTGCCGGTTGGTGTTGAAACCCTGGGCCGTATCATGAACGTGTTGGGCCGCCCGATCGATGAGCGCGGGCCTATCGGCGAGAAGAAGCGTATGCCGATTCACCGTAAAGCGCCTACTTATGAAGAGCTATCTAGCTCGAATGAATTGTTGGAAACAGGCATCAAGGTAATCGACTTGATCTGTCCTTTCGCTAAGGGCAGTAAGGTTGGTCTATTTGGTGGTGCCGGTGTGGGCAAGACAGTAAACATGCTCGAGTTAATTAACAACATCGCAACCGAGCATAGTGGTTTGTCTGTATTTGCGGGTGTTGGTGAGCGTACTCGTGAAGGAAACGATTTCTACCACGAGATGCAAGAGTCAAAAGTAATTGACCTCGAAGGCGAATCCAAAGTATCGATGGTATACGGTCAGATGAATGAGCCTCCTGGTAATAGACTGCGTGTTGCCCTAAGTGGACTCACCATGGCGGAAGACTTCCGCGATGAGGGTCGTGATGTACTGTTGTTTATCGATAACATCTATCGCTACACACTAGCGGGAACGGAAGTGTCAGCGCTTCTTGGCCGTATGCCTTCAGCGGTGGGCTATCAGCCTACACTGGCAGAGGAAATGGGAGCGCTTCAGGAGCGAATTACTTCAACTAAAGATGGTTCAATCACATCGATTCAGGCGGTCTACGTGCCTGCGGATGATTTGACTGACCCATCTCCAGCAACAACTTTTGCTCACTTGGACGCCAAAGTCGTACTCTCTAGAGATATTGCGTCACTGGGTATTTACCCGGCGGTGGATCCACTGGATTCGTCTTCACGTCAGCTCGACCCGCTGGTTATTGGCAGCGAGCATTACGATACGGCCAACGGCGTGCAGACAGTTCTGCAGCGTTATAAAGAATTGAAAGACATTATTGCGATTCTGGGTATGGACGAATTGTCAGACGAAGATAAGCAGACTGTTGGAAGAGCGCGACGTATCTCGCAGTTCCTTTCACAGCCATTTACCGTTGCGGAAGTCTTTACTAATGCTCCTGGTAAGTACGTGTCTTTGAAGGACACAATTGCTGGCTTTAAGGGCATCCTGGCCGGTGATTATGATCATCTACCAGAGCAAGCGTTTAGTATGGTCGGTTCAATAGACGAAGCTATTGCCAAAGCAGAAAGTTTGAAGTAATTGGTCCTTTGCCCTTTCAATCCAGGGGCAAGAATGAGTAATAAATTATGGCTATGACAATGCATTGTGACATCGTAAGCGCTGAGAAGAGCATTTTCTCGGGTCTTGTTGAAATGGTTGTTGCTGCAGGTTCGCTAGGAGATCTTGGTATTGCTCCAGGCCACGCGCCCTTGTTGACCGCATTAATTCCCGGCCCGGTGAAGTTAATTCTTCAGGGGGGTGAGGAAGAGGTTTTCTACGTATCTGGCGGCTTTCTGGAGGTACAGCGTGGTGTCGTTACTCTATTGAGTGACACGGCCCTGAGAGCGGACGATGTCGATGAGGCTGCTGCCATGCAGGCAATGGAAGACGCGGAGAAGGCCATAGCGAATCAGGGGGCAGAATTCGATTATTCGATTGCTGCTGCTCAGCTGGCGGAAGCGGCCGCACAACTTCGAGCCCTGCGTAAGATCAAGAAGTAACTATCGGCTCTATAGAAGAACAGAAACTTAAAAAGGTAGCATGAGCTACCTTTTTTTTTGGTATTCTTTTGTGGCTGCTCGCCTTAAGAGCCTCATTATCTATTGGATCAAGCATGAATCTGGATATCGTAATTCTCGCCGCCGGTAAGGGGACGAGAATGAACTCTAACCTCCCCAAAGTCCTGCACCGCATCGGTGGTGACTCTATGCTCGGTCACGTCCTGAGTGCAGCGAGCCAACTTCAAGCTGCTAAGACACATATCGTCGTCGGCTATGGTGCCGATGAGATACGAGAGAATTTCGCCGACCGAGCAGATCTGCAGTGGGCGATGCAGGAGCAGCAGTTAGGCACCGGTCATGCCGTCATGCAGGCAATGCCCGGGGTTGACGTTAGCGACAGCGACAAGAAAATACTGGTTCTCTATGGCGATGTGCCGCTTATCAATTTTGATACGCTTAGCAAACTGGTACAGCAGAGTGAGACCAACACACTCTCCATCCTTACCCTCGTTACCGACAGGCCTACCGGCCTTGGCAGAATTGTGAGAGACGATGGGGGTAAGATTCTGGCGATCGTCGAAGAAAAAGACGCCAGCGAAGAGCAAAAGCAGATAAAAGAAATCAATACCGGCATCATGGTTATTTCAGCGCCGAAGCTGAATTTTTGGTTGGATGCCCTATGCAATGATAACGCGCAGGGCGAATACTACTTGACCGATGTTGTGGCAATGGCGGCGGCCGATGCCGATTGCGCCCTGGCGGCCATGGTGATAAATGACGAGAATGAAGTACAGGGTGTAAATGACAAGGCGCAATTAGCCATGCTAGAGAGGCACTACCAGATGAATAAAGCCGATCAACTTCTTGAGGCGGGTGTACTGCTTTGCGACCCATCCCGAATCGATATACGCGGAGAACTTACAACCGGCAGCGACGTAGAGATCGATATTAATGCGCTGTTTGAAGGGAAGGTAACACTAGGCAATGGCGTAAAGGTCGGCGCTAACGTTTGCATCAAAGACAGCACGATAGCCGATAATGCACATATACTCCCCGGCTCGATTATCGAAGGTGCAGACATTGGCGAAAGAGCAAGCGTTGGCCCTTACGCTAGAATTAGGCCCGGAACCGTATTGAAACAAGACACGAAGATCGGAAATTTTGTAGAAACGAAGAACGCGATTATTGGCAAAGGGTCCAAGGCCAGCCACCTTGCTTATATCGGCGATGCCGAACTCGGTGAGAATGTGAACATAGGGGCAGGAACGATCTTCTGCAATTACGATGGCGTCAGTAAACACAAGACGCTCATCGGCAATAATGTTTTCATTGGGTCTAACAGTGTTTTAGTAGCGCCAGTAAAACTTGCCGACAACGCATTTGTAGCAGCAGGCTCTTCTGTAAACAGTGATGTTCCTGCCGATACTCTAGCAGTGGGTCGGGCAAAGCAGAGGAATATTTCCGGTTGGAAACGACCAACCAAGAAATAAATTAAATTAAACATCAGGCACGACACTAGAGAACTAGAAACATGTGTGGAATTGTAGGAGCTATCGCAGAAAGGAACGTCTCCGGTATTTTGCTTGAAGGTTTAAAGCGACTAGAGTATCGCGGCTACGATTCGGCTGGCTTGGCGTTGATTGATAGTGCCAACAAGAAGATCGTCAAAGTAAAAGCAGTAGGCAAGGTTCACAAATTAGTTGAAGCGGCTAAAAAGTCCAAGATAAAAGGCCAACTTGGCATCGCCCACACACGCTGGGCAACCCATGGCAAGACGACGGTAGCGAACGCCCACCCCCATACATCCGGTAGCGATATCGCTATCGTGCACAATGGCATCATCGAAAATTTCGAACCACTGCGTGACAAGCTCATCAAAGCTGGCTACTTATTCAAGACACAAACCGACACCGAGACGATTGCGCATCTAATTCATCAAGAGCGCAAGAACGGCAAGATAAGCCTTCTCAACGCGGTAAAGAAGACGGTCAAGAAACTACACGGGGCCTATGGACTTTGCGTGATAGACAACGATACACCGGATCAAATTGTAGTTGCGCGTTCCGGCAGCCCTCTAGTTATTGGCGTCGGCATAGGCGAAAACTTCGTCGCCTCAGATCCGCTCGCACTGGGCCAGGTTACCGATAGGTTTGTCTATCTAGAGGAGGGGGATATCGCACAGGTAGGCCTTGAATCCTATGAGATATGGCATGCAGGAAAGAAGGTTAGACGTTCGGTCACCACAATTCAGAGCAAGGCAGCAGATTCGGAGAAGGGTGCGTATAAGCACTTCATGCTCAAGGAAATGCACGAGCAGCCACAGGTATTGCAGGACACCCTCGATGGCAGGATTAGCGATGGGAAGGTTCTGGAGCAGGCATTCGGACTCAAGGCGAATGCCCTTTTTAATAAGGTAAAGAATGTTCAGATAGTAGCCTGCGGCACTAGCTTTCATGCCGGCCAGGTAGCCAAGTACTGGCTGGAGTCTGTAGCGAAGTTACCCTGTCAGATCGATATTGCTAGCGACTACCGCTATAGGGATATCATCGTTCAGCCCGGTACCTTGTTTGTTACTGTTTCCCAATCTGGAGAGACGGCAGACACATTGGCCGCTCTTCGATTCGCAAAGACTAAATCCTATGTGGGCAGTTTAGCGATCTGCAACGTAGCAAGTAGCTCCCTGGTAAGAGAGTCAGCTCTTTGTTTGTTGACGATGGCCGGCCAGGAGATAGGGGTTGCGTCGACCAAGGCCTTTACGACACAACTGGCTGTATTGTTAATCCTGTCGATCGTGTTAGGGCGAAGAACAGGGCTCAGCACAATTCAGGAAACTAAGCTCGTTAAAGACCTGGCCCGACTACCGGCAATTATTGCAAAAACGCTAAAGCTGAATAAAGAGATTAAGAAAGTTGCTAAACAATTTTCTGACAAGCACCATAGTCTGTTTCTTGGACGCGGCATACAGTATCCAATAGCGAAAGAAGGGGCGTTAAAACTCAAAGAAATTTCCTATATTCATGCCGAGGCTTACCCTGCCGGTGAGTTGAAGCATGGCCCTCTAGCCCTAGTAGATAATCAAATGCCAGTGGTTGCTGTAGCACCTAACAACGATCTTCTGGGAAAGCTGCAAGCCAATCTATCTACGGTCAGTGCTCGTGGCGGCAAGCTCTATGTTTTCGCCGACGAAAGCATAGGCTATAAACACGACAAGAATTGCAAGGTCATACACGTTCCTAAATGCCCGGATATTCTTGCGCCAATAGTATTCACGATACCGTTGCAATTACTTTCTTACCACGTCGCTATTACCAAAGGTACCGATGTAGATCATCCACGCAATTTGGCGAAATCAGTAACAGTGGAATAAGCCCATGCTGTTAGGTTCAAGAAATCTGGTAATTTGCATTTATTTAGCGTCATTCGGCATCGTAAATAATTCATACGCACAGAAATATCACTATTTTTCGGGTTGATTATGAGAATCTGCCATTGGTGCTCTTTTCGCCATCTGCTGCCGTATTCATCGAGCGCTGCCTTTCCAAATTCTAGGGTGATGAAAACTAATGATTTTTGATACTTATGTCGATTGAAAAGAGGTCAAGGTAAGATGGCTCAGCATCGATCGCCGCCGACGTTCCACATCAAGGGTGATGAAATATGGCAAAGAAAAAAACTACAGCAAACGCGGCTGCGAAGAAAAAAAGCGCGAAATCCAGAAAGGATCCGACCATCGGTGAAATGGATCCCGGCTCTGATTCTTCTCCGGTTCTTGCTGCGGAGAGTAGCGCCATACCCGAAAAAACAGAAACTTCAACTGAAGAACAGAATATCGATGAATCACAGTATTCGACCGAATTCGTATCATTTGCCGGATCTATCACATCATCGTTAAGAAAGCTGGACGACCGTATCATGTTGCTAGATGAACATCATACGAACATTGAGGTTTTGATCGGATCGGCAAGCAGAACTGTCGAAAAGCAAAGATTATACTCCATTGGAAGTGCGGTTATCGCCGTTGCAGGTGTTGTCATTTCTGCCATTATTGTTGCAATAGCAGCGGCGACAATCGGTGGTTTTAATCGGCAATTCATGTCATTAAGTGAAGCCATGATGGAGCAGATTACTGATCTTAATACTGGGGTTGAGTATCTTGAGTTGACTCAAGATAGCATTTCTTCCCTGCAGAATAATGTGTCCGGAATGATGGTCGAGAGTAGGATAGCACTAGAAGCCTTAGGCCAAGCATTAGAAGACAGCGCGAGCAGACAGTTCGAGTCGTCTTCTCAACTAGCCAATACGATTAATGAAGCGAACCAATATGACTATCAATCACTCGTTGGTCTTTCTGATTCAATACAGTCGATAGTTGGAAGATTAAGTGACCTAGAAAATCAGATGATTGCTAACGACAGTAGGGTACAGCAGCTAACATCGGCATCAGAATCTATCGAGGAGCTCAATAGTATAGTTCAAGCTCTTTTGGTTCTAGAGCAAGAAAAATATCTCGAAGTATTACAGGATCTCGCTCCGGTTGAAGGTGGAGATGCGTCGAAAAGGATCGAAGGAGTGCGCTTCTCCCGTTCAGAAGCCGAGTTATAATATTTCGCCTAACTAAATTGTTAAAGATTGAGCAATAGCCGTCTTTGTCCCCTGTGGTGCCGCCGAAGCATTTATTCTTTGAAATATAGTTTCAACTATCTTGTCTGATTCGTTGACTAATTCTCGCTCGGTGGATGACATCGCTAAATTTGATAAGTTCTGGAGTTGAGATACGATCTCTACCGGAATCCAAACAGTGATAGAGCCCCTAAGGGTTCTTAGGAATACACCCCAACCGTCGGAGTCTTCAGTTATTGTGTTGGCTAACTGATTTGGATGGGTATCTTTGATTATAGTCAACGCTCTAGACAATACTGCTATAAACCGACTTCTGACTTCTTCAATCTCAACCTGAGTAAAATCAGAATCAGCGTTGGCCTCAAGTACTTGCCACAGCTTTTGTCCTGTCAGACCGTAAAAGTAGGGGTCTTGTATTGCACTGAGGTTATTTGTTGTAGCTGCCTGCTGATTTCGACCTGACCGGAAGTCTAATTTATTTAGAGATATCAGAGAGCTTTCCAGAACCCTCAATTTGTCCAATAAGTATACGGTTAACGCAATGAGCACCACCATCATTACGGTCAGCAAAACGATTAAGAGGAAAATAGAAGTGTTCATTCGTTTTTAGATGCCATCTATTGCATTTCTATTAGTAAATGAGGTTACTTCACTTATTGGATATTTTCCAGCTCCGTGTCAGCTAAAATCTTCATTTCAACTGAAATACCTAGGCTGCGCGCTAGGTCGTCCATGATTGCTTGAAGCGATTCTTTTACGTGTAACACATCTATTTTGGAATCAGCGAAGGCTAGCCCGAAGTTGAAGATCTCAGACGATAACTCTGCCGGTAAATAAGATGTCACCGGACCAGCTTTGGTAGATATTATTTGGTAAGGGGTATCGAAAGTCGGCTTTTCTGGTTCTTCCAAGTCAGGGTGCAACACTGCGAGAAGTTTTTTCTCTTTAAACTCTTGCCCCGCCTCTATGCCTGCGAATAATACTTTTTCTATATGTTTTCTCAATGCGTGAATTATTATTAGTCTTATCGACTTATTGCTAAAAGAATGATTTTGTTTTTGAGTGTATTTTTCAAAAAACATCTCAGCTTTAGCTTGCGCGTTAGATTCCTTTTTTTTCCCGAATCCGAACATAATTACTCAGTAACCAGTTTGTTTCTTAGGGTCGATACTATTTCTTTCAGAAGCTGACTGATTCGTGACTCATTTACTCCGATAATCTCAGAGATTTCTCGCATATTCATTTCTTCGACGTAATACAGATTAATTATAAGCCTCTCACGTTCAGGTAAATTAGCTATTGCAGACTTAACGAAATTAATTGAATCATCGTCGTTTATATGATTAAAAGGATTTCCTTCGTTTTCTGATACAAGCTCATCCAGCTCTGCAGTCCCTTGGAAGTAATTGTCTATTTGAAATCGTTCTGCATGAACGCGTTGTTTCTCATATTCTGCCAGTGTTATTCCTAGCTCTACCGCGACTTCAGAATTTCTTGGCTCGCGACCTAAACTTTGCTGTAATTTTTTATCAGCTTCCGCATGGGCTTGCCTATTTTTTATTGCTAGTCGGCTTATGCTACTTTGTTTTCTTACTTCATCTAATATCGCTCCCCTAACCCTCTGTTTAGCAAAGTCAACAAATTTTACACCAGTACTTTGGTCGAATGCCGCCTCAGCCTCCATTAGACCGATCGTCCCTATTTGAATCATGTCTTCTATACTGACATGATCTGGGACTCGGCCACGAAGATAGTGTGCTGTTCTGGTGACAATAGGAAGTCCGAGCTCTAGCAGCTCTGATTTGTTTGAACTTTGATGGTCGGAATATGGGTTCATTTTTATAATTAGGCTTATTCAGAGAGCAAACGTAATGCCGCTACACGATCTTTCGGCTGGTTGATCAAGACCTTTAGAGATTGAACGGAATTCAGTGCTCGCCTTTGATGTTGTATCCTCTAAACAGCAAGGTATTCCAGACGACCAACTAAAATCGTAGTCTTTACTTGCCGTGATACCTCCTAAGAACCGCAAGGATAAATTTATATACTTTTCTGTGAGCGAGTTAATTTTCTGATGGAGAGCCTTTGCTTCACTAAGAGTCTCAACCTTATTGGCAGTAAATATAATATTCATTTTTTCCTGATGCGATTTTAGTACCTTTAAAAGAGCGAAAGCATCTGCAACAGAAGATGGATCATTATTTCCTATTATAAAATTGTTATCACTAGCTTTCATGATCTCTACTACTATTTCAGAAATCCCAGCTGGTAAATCAATTATTAAGTGGTCGTAAATTCCTTCGAGCGCTGCGAAAGCCCGGATTGTTAGATGTATTTTATCAATTCCTAAATTAATGAAGTCAGTGTATCCAGACCCACCGCTTATTAAATCAATATTAGGTGTGAGTTTTTGAATCGTTTCCTGGATCTCTGCAGTACCCTGTATTACATCAATTAATGTGTTGGTAATTTTTTTCCTGAATGCAATATGGACGTTGGCAGTTCCAACATCTGCATCAAAAATAAGAACTTTCTTGCCGGCCTGGGCAAGAGAGCATGCGAGATTAATAGAAAAAGTAGTCTTACCACTTCCTCCTTTTCCGCTAGCTACGGCTGTGGTGATAGCTCTCATTCGGAGCCTCCATACTTCTTGAAAGTTTGCTTAGGGCTAATTTGAGTTCGATCGCAGGATCTAGCAATTTTTCACTACTTAGTTTCTTAGCTTTCGAAATAATAACATCTCGATTCAAAGTTATAAACCGGCCGAATGGATCTCTCGTTAAACCAAGTGAAGGCGGAATGTTTGATTTGGCGAATAGCGCTCCAATGTTCAGATAGTTACTGTCCTCATTTAAATCTGTAATGAATATCTCGTCTATGTCTTTGCATTCTTTATTTAAGTAAAAATGATTTACAGAAGATTCTGAAATAGCAACCGTCATTTTTAAATCTGCCGGGTGAACCTTGTCGTCTATATTGGCTAGTTCATTTAGTAACGCAGTCCCGACAACGACTGACTCTCGCGGTTGGCTAATGATATATTTTAATAAGCCATCCATTGAATCAATTGAATAATCGCGAGGGCTTGCTGCACTGAGCTTTATGGTTTCTACGCTTTTCTTACCGAGTAAATGTACAAAATCGAAACCTGAGGCACTTTTATGAAGCGCTTTACTGAATCTGAGCCGTTGGGCCTCATTCTCAAAAAAAATAATTCGTTTATCTCTAAAGTTTATAGTCTTCTCTTTAGGAATCATTTCTAGTATAGATAATTTTCTGCTTGCCTCATCTTGTATGAGATTAGGTTTCGTATAGTTGTCATCATTTTCTTGGCTCTCAGCTTTTGAAAGAGCATCTACGCTTCCCTTAAGATTATTTAAATTAGCTCTGCTTAAATTCTCATGTTGTCCGTCGCAAGCCACTAATATTTTGAATCTTTCTTTTTCTTGAAAGCACCTAACGATAAAAATGTCATCGCCGTACTTGTCTCTAGCTAATTTGTGGACAGCGCTTAATGAGTTTGATTCAAATATCTCGATAAACATTATACAGCATCCTCTGTACTATTTTGTGTAGTCGTTATCTTCGAAACAACTGCTATATCTTGGTCCTCAGGGATCTCTGTGTAAGATAGAACGGTGAAATTCTGCATTCTCATATTTATAACTCGAGAAAGCCATGGTCGGATTTTGGGCGCAGTAATTAATATAGCTGGCTTACCTTGGTTCTCTATTTCTTCTTTCGCCTGGGATATTGAGCTAAGCATATTCTCAAGAACGGCAGGGTCGAGCATTATTTGGCCTGGCTCTGAGGCTTTTGCTAGTGCTGCGCCTATCATTTGTTCTAAAGATGGGTCTAATGTTAAAACGTCTAGCCTTTCAGAGTGATCGACTAGGTTTTGTAAAATTTGTCTTGAGATTCTTGGTCTTATGGCTTCGGTTAGATCGTCAGCGGATTGGGTTCTCGCACTTTCGGTTAACAAAGCGTCGAATATAGTGCCTAAATCTCTAATTGGAATGGTCTCTGTAAGTAAATTTTTCAGCACTTGCATGATGACAATTGCACTGAGTTTGTTGGGTACTAACTCCTCTATTAACTTTGGCGACTTCTCCGCCACACGCTCAATGATTTCTTGGGTTTCGTCATGCCCCAGTAGTTCATTTGAGTTAGATTTAAGAATAGAATTAACGTGGGTTGCAATGACAGTGGAGGCGTCAACTACCGTATACCCGGCTGTGCGCGCCATGTCTGACATTGAAGGTTCGATCCAATAAGCCTCTAAGCCGAAAGCAGGCTCCTTAACTGATGGCTCATCTAAGTCAAGCGAGGCGTCTCCTGAGTTAATTGCCAGCTCCTTTCCAATCTTAACTACCCCCGCACCTCTTATAGAGCCTTTGACCGTTATTTGATAAGAGAATGGGTCTAATTCCAAATTGTCTCTGATCCTAATCGGCTGAACAAGAAAACCAAGCTCTGTTGAAATTTTCTTTCGGATCCCCTTTATTCTAGTGAGGAGGGTTCCTCCTCCTTCCCCGTCGACAAGCGGGATAAGCCCATAACCTAATTCCAATCCGATTGGGTCAATAGGCTCAATATCAGACCACTGGACTTCTTCCGCGTCTTCCACCTCAATATTATTCTCTCGGTTTTGAATTTCTTGGCGAGAGATACTCTGCTGGCTTGGTTGTTGATAATATCCTACTACTAAAAGGGATAATCCTGCAGCTAAAAACACTAAATGGGGCATGCCCGGAATCAATCCGAGGCCCGTAAGAATAGCCCCAGACACCAGCAGGGGAACTCTCTGTGAGAGCTGCGACTTGGCTTGTTCTCCAGCTGATTCTGTTGTTGTGACCCTTGTGACTACAATTGCCGTTGATAGTGAAAGCAAAAGGGCAGGAATTTGTGCTACCAATCCGTCTCCGATAGTCAGAAGCACATAAATCTCAGTCGCTGCCTGCAAGCTTAATCCATTCTGAGCGGTTCCAACTATTAAGCCTCCAAAGATATTTATAAATAAGATGAGTATTCCCGCAATAGCATCACCGCGAACGAATTTGGACGCGCCATCCATGGATCCAAAGAAGTCGGATTCTTGCGCAACTTCTGCTCTTCGGTTCATCGCGGCCTCTTGGTCGATAACCCCAGCATTTAAGTCCGCATCGATTGCCATTTGTTTACCTGGCAAAGCGTCAAGAGTGAATCGTGCTATTACCTCTGAAGTTCTGCCCGCGCCTTTTGTTACAACGACGAAATTTATGATCATAAGGATTATAAAGATTATAAAACCCACGACGTAATTCCCACCAATCACGAATTCTCCAAATGCTTCAATTACTGCACCGGCTGCGTCTGGCCCCTCATGACCTCTAACCAAGACGACACGGGTCGACGCAACATTCAAGCTGAGCCGAAGCATTGTTGTAAGGAGTAGCACAATTGGGAATGCTGAGAAATCGAGCGGCCGGGAAATATTGACACAAATCATAACTACAATCAGGCCGGCCATAATGTTAAAGGTAAAGAGAATGTCCAAAGCGAATGAAGGAAGAGGGACCACCAGCATAGCGAGGATAGCGACGATAGCTATAGGTAGGCCTGCATTGCTCAGAGCTGCCTTTATCGGAAACTGACGTAATTGTGACACTAATGTGGTCATAAAAAATTCAATAATTACAGATGGTTATAGGAATATTTAAATCTTGTTTAGCGAGATATACTAAGGGAGCAAGGATCATGCCATCGCTAGACTGAATGAATTAATATTTTTTATGTAATCTGTCGATTTAGTAACTTAACAGTACTTAAACACTTATTTCCTACTACGATTATTCAGAGAAGAAAATGCGAAAGAATAGTAAAGCTTGGCTCATCACATTGGCTTGTTTAAATCTCACTCTTGCTTCTTGTGCGGTCGAATTAGATCTTCCGCTGGGCAGCAGAGCATATGCTGTTGACGAAATGATCGAAGAACTTGAATTCACCGGTTATGCTACGATCGCCGCCCAAACAGGCGACGCTGCGCTCAAAAGGCTTATGGCTGTGCGGGCGTCAAAGCTTGACGCCTATAGGATGGCCGCGGAATATGTGTATGGAATTTATCTTGACTCGGATACCACGGTTGGAAGTCTTGTAGTGGCTGAAGATGAGTTCAGTTCCAGAGTGGAAGGTGTAATAATGGGTGCCGAATTAGTCAGCGTTGAGCCAGTATCCGAAGATACATACGCAACGACTGTGGCACTATCACGTAAGCAAATAGAAAACATACGCAGAGACTACATTCGAAGCTTGTAATTTCATCATGTGGCAATTAACCAGAAATTTTCTATTGATATGCTTGCTCTCCTTAGCGAGCTGCTCGTTCGTGCAGTCAGCTGAGTCCATAGATCTTGAAGAAATAAAAAGACAACTGATAACAGAATCGCTCAATTCTGAAACTCGTGTGTCTACGGTTTCTTTGATCGATAAAAGCGGAGAGCTGAAACAATATTCCAGATTCTATTCGACCCGTAAATTCTTTCCTAACCATTATGCAAGTAGCGCCAGTGACAAAGCTGCTTCCGATACTAACGCTAACGGCGATGCATGCTACCTCACCAAGTATTTTAATAGGCTACCAAGGAGCTTTAAAACTTTCGTAGACATAGATCTTAATGGCCTCAATAGCAATAGTGCACAGCAATATGACGTCGTTAAAACAGAGAGGTTCGGCGAAGCGTTAGAAGAAAGCGCCAATGACTCGCAAGATGAAACAGGTCTTTATGTTTTTGCTGAATTTGACATTAGCTTAGTTCCTCTGTCCGACTCTTATGCCAAGCCGATTGGCATAGAAAATCTTGTGGAAACTTGGTCAGGCCCCGTTATAAATATTTTGGTAACCCCGCGCGTTCCGGCGCAAAAAAATGCACTTATCGGTTATGCCGAAAACTCTTTAAACTCCATAACTGACTATTTTGGATACAACGTTTCATTGAATATTTTTGATAGAGTCTACAATGACGGATTTAGTTTTTCAGATAATGGAAAGCTGTCCGCAGATGTTACAGTTACATTTACACCTGATTTTGATTCAAATGTACAATCGCAAGAGTCAGCCCGTTTTTCTGGAAGCGCTTTAGAGCTTGCAGAGTTTTTGGGAAGTATAATAAGCCGAAAATTCCATGAATTTGCGGAAATCGATAAGTGTGTATTGGAATACTACAAACCGATGCTTGTGACGTCGAACCAACTAGTTGTCCCATCTGGCCTTAACGCTGGCGTTACACAAGAAACCCAATTCCTAATCCTCCCAGGGCTACCCAGTGAGGTTAATGCGCTCAATTCCGACACCTTAGATAATATAAAAACAGCGAAAGTAGTTAGTCTGAGGAAGCACGATACGGTGATACGAGTGACTGACGAAGAAAACATCAATTTAACAGGATATTCGGTGGTGCCATTATGAAGGGATTAATTCTTGGTTATGTGATTTCAACTTTTCTAATAGCTTCGAGCGCATCGGCGCAAAGTCTACCAATCGAGGAAGCATTGCAATTGCTGTTTGAAGATACGAATCTGGAAGGAAGAATTTCAACGATTACGGATAGGGCTTCGAATTCAATTGAAAGCACTACCTATGCAGTTCAAGCGGGGGATACGCTTGGCGGAATAGTGAATATGCTTTACGGGAATTCTTCGATAATTAAAAGAGATGCAATAATTCAAGCTCTGGTAATTAAAAACCCTCGCGCTTTCGTGCGGGGAAATCCCAACCGGTTGCTTGCTGGCTCCACGATAGAAAGATTAGAACCTGAGGATCTTCTTAATCTTATTTTCAATAATTATGGCGAGGAAGTCAGTAATTTTGACACCGCTACGGCTGGATGGGTGAGATATTCTCGCTGATTCAATATCCATAGCGATAAAACAATAGGCTGACTCATCAATGCTGGTCGGTATCGAAAACTCCCTAAATACCTCTGCTGTTCGCTTATCGATCGCAGATTCTCCTATTACACAGTCTATTTCTCTTAATCTTACAGAAGCGAATGACCTAAATTTACAGAATGGTCAGGTCGTTCGCGGTTTTCTGAAAGACGGCGAAATTTTGCTAAAAGCAAATGGGTCCTTTACCCAACAACAGTTTGCTCAATTATCTGCTAATCTGCCTTTCGTTGACTATACTGCGGTGCGGAGGCCAGGCGGTTTTCAACTGAATCGTGTAGACCGGGCCTCAAATACTTCTTCCCAAATTACTTCAAAGCTAGACTCAAAACAAACTTCTAAACTTGCAAGCAGCAAATTCCTATGGACAAATATGTCTACTAGGCTGGCAGAGTATTTTGGCTCTGCTTTAGGATCGTCGTCTTCTGAGGCGAAAAGTCTTGCCGCTTTCTTATCTGCAAATGGATTAGATGCTCGGTTGATTAATGGTGAAAAAATAGGAAATCAATTTAAAAGCTTTGCGAACATGGGTGAACGGTCAGACAGCACTGGGTTAAATTCATTTCACGATTCATTAGCCTTAGTCAATAAAAACGTATCTAAAGCAGAGAGTAATTTAGCGGGTCTATTAAAAGGTTTTATATCCTCTGGGTTGAACGTGCTGTCGCAGAGTTTCGAGGCAGGTCTCAATCAAGTAAATTTTCCTGTGTTCTTACTCGATGGTGCTCCAGCCTCAATTTCTATTGACTTAAGCGGTGGAATCGATCTGTCCCAATTTATGAACCTGCAAAGCTATTCTGAGGCCCGTAAATCGGGGACCGATTATATCGATTCCTCAAATCCTTTTGCCAATGATGCATCTGAGTCGGAAGATTCAGGCGACAGTGATACGGGGTCAGAGCTTGACCGAGATCACAGTAAGGGCAATGATGATCAGACCAAACGTTGGAGGAGCACTAGAAATATCGAAGATTTCCTTGCTGGCTCCGTCACAAACTTTAAAGTTCTGGTGAGCATTGATAGCGAGAAAAGCTTGCTGGTGGATTGTGCCGTAAACACAGGCTCTAAATTGATATTTGCTAATGTTTGGGTAGATGGAGATAACTATTTCTTCGATCTGGTTTCGGATAATATTGATTCTCTCGCATCAAGGTTTAATTCTCAGGAACTTAGTTTGTTCGGTTACAATATCTTTAACAAAGAGCCTCCTATTTACAAGCAACAACCCGGTCTAGCCAGGTCTGGCAATATAAATCTAGAAGCATAGGTGCAGCATGTACGATATTGAATTAAAGCTTAATAAGGCTGCAAGCATAAAATATGCCGGTTCAGATTCTCCAAAACTAATTAAATCAGTTTCCGGTGAATATGCCGAAATTATGGTCGAAAGTGCTAAAGAAATTGGAGTTCCGGTTGTAAGGAGTCCGGGCTTGGTGGAAGCGCTGAGCGCTTTACCTGAAGACTCTGAAGTTCCGGAAGAGTTGTTCGAGATGGTGGCGGTTGTTCTGAGCTGGGCTTATTGGATTAAATCTAAAACTCCAGAAGAAGGGCCTTACGATTGAGGTCGCTCCCTAGAAATCATCCCAAGTTCTCATATGTGTGTTCGGTCGTCTGGCGACCATGATAAACAAGATGGTCTAGGACTCCTTGAACAGCTTGTAACTTCTTGTCAACTAAGATTTGGTTCTTTAATTGTAGAGAGCGGCATTTTTCAACAAGTTCTTTATGCTTCATAAGTTCTTCGGTGCATGAAATGTCGGTTTCGCTGGCCTTTTGCAGTGCGAGTAGTAGTTCAGTCTTGCTATTTTGAACTTCAGATAGGTTCTCGAAAGATCTAGCAGACAACATTGAAAATTCCTGCTCGAGCAAATTCTCTAGTTGCTGAAGTTGTTCGGGGTAGCTGTTAGAACATTTGGCCATCACTTCTTGCACCTTATAATCACTAAGTTAATTATTGATGAGTTTCTCAAGAGGCACGAAGCTCTCAGCCATCTTCTGATTATCCAACGGATAGGAGTTATTGCGGATCGCTTCTCTGATTTGTTCTACTTTTTCTCTATTGAAAACAGCTTCTTCCGTGTTTTTCCTTGCTTCAGCGGAGATGCTCACAGTCGACTGAGGGCTGGCTTTTTTCTCGGTCCGATCTATATCGGACAAGCCTGCTTTTGGTGTTTCAGGTGAGTTATCAGCTGCATTAACAGTTTTGCTGTACTTAGGTAACTGATTTTTATCAAAATTACCTGAAATTGGGTCTGACATAATGTTCCTCAATGCAGCTTAGTAAGCTGCTGATGGTTCCTTCTAAACGGATAATCGACACTTCGGCGATCAATATTAGTAAAAAATTACTTTATTGCGCGGCTTTTGCCGGAGACTGTAGCCGTTATCGTCGCTCCAGACTCCGGGTTAGTCAACTTAATTGCTTCACCGATAAAGGCTGACTCTAGAGCGATGACGTCTATCTGCAAGCGAAACGATTCTCTTGATACAGTTAATTTTATCTCCTCACCTTTTTTTATGTCCTCTTCACGTCGAGCGTCAATATATCTTAAGATGCGACCAGGTTGTAGTTGAGAGGTTGCCACACTCCGTCTTAAACTGGCGAGGTCGGGTACAGCACCTTGTGGCGCATCGCGCAAAATCACTTGGTGTTCTGTATTTAGGTTAGTGAAGATTTCTCCTGGTCTGATTAATATTTTTGCAACTAGAACGTTGGTAGGGCGCCCGATATCCTTTTCAGTGACGACCTGTCCTTTGACAATGTTAGTAGTAGCCTTTGAAAGGTCACCGAAAGAATAATCTGCCGATAGAGCATTCTCCGAGTCCCTAGAAGGCACCATAATTTTCGTGAAATTGTCCTCAGAAACCGTGCTTCCAAGTGCGATTTGCTCGCGCGCTATTAAAACCTTCTTTCCGTTTTCCAGCATAGATGCGCTGACTACTGTTCCCACAGCTGCTGGGATTTTCATGAAAACGCCTCGATCAATTAAGACCTTAAGCTCTTCCGGTAAAGCGCCGCTTGCGTCCAATGCGAAGTCTTCTATGCGTAATTTGTGCCCAACAGACAGCTCATTGGATAAAAATACTTCAATATCATTCAAACCGATGTTATTCGTATTTCTCTGATATGCGTTGCGGCCGCTGACTTCGTATCTTAAGGCTAGTCTCCATTCTGAATCTGAACATTCCACAGTTATTAAATGCAGAGATGGTTTATCTTTTTCGAATAACCATTCACTAGGACAGTTGGGAATTCTCAGTCTAGAATCATCGATCATTATAGATACTTTGTTTGATGATTCTCCGATCTGCGATTCAAGGAACAGTATCGCAGCCTCTTCCAAATCAGCGCTTTGACCTGAGCGTGGGTCGAGGCTCTCGGCGCGAATCGGTGACGGCATAGCCAAACTTAATGTGAGGAGTGCTAGAGCGAGTTGGATGATTCTAAACATCCGCTGAGGATAAAGTAAGCTCACCGAGCAGCAAAGAAAAATAAGCGGCAAGCCAATGCCGCTTTACTGCCACATCGGGAAAAGATCGCTAGAAGCGCCCTTGCAGGCTCGCGCGCGGAGGGCGGCAATCTTAACTTTAGACCCGTAATCTCTTGTTATATCGCATAATTCTCAAATACCACTATCTGTATTCAAATATTGGCACGGCCCATGCAACAACATCGACACAAAGCATCTCAATAATTAATTTTCAGATGCCAACTCACTTTATTTTGAAGCAGCTAAACAATGAGCATCTTAAATAAATACGAATCGTACTTAGGTTTCAGCCAGTCGGCATTGAATATCAAAGCTCGCAGGGTACAAGTGATATCGGAAAATATTATTAATGCCTCTACGCCTAATTACCGAGCAAAGGATATAAATTTTGAGAAGATACTCGGGGATAGAATAAATCAGGAGGGATCAAACAATCACTCCAGTGTTCATGCCCAGCTTTCTTCGAGAGAAATACAGGCTTCGACTTTTTATCGGGTTCCTTTAAGCCCGAGTGTTGATAACAACACGGTAGAGATTGGGGTAGAGCAAGCTAAATTTGGTCAAGCGACAAGTGATTACCAGGCCTCTCTACAATTTTTTGAGGGAAAAGTTTCATCTTTGTTCAAAGCGATTCGCGGGGAATAATAAATGGCCTTGTCCGACATATTAAACATCGCGGGTTCGGGAATGAACGCTCAGCTCGTTAGGATGAACACGACTGCTTCAAATCTAGCAAATGCGGGCGTTGTCTCAACAACTGCGGAAGGTGCATTTAGAGCTAGGAGGCCCGTTTTCGAAGCTATTTTGTCTTCGATTTCCACAGACGCCGCTCAAGGCGGAGTGCGGGTAACCGACGTCATATCCGACGGTTCTTCACCTAAACGTGTTTACGAGCCAGGTAATCCAGCATCAGACGAAGAGGGGTACGTGTATGCCTCGAACGTCAATGAAGTGGCAGAGCTGATTGAAATGTTGGATGCCAGCCGTGCATATCAAAACAATGTAGAGGTCGTTACTGCAACTCGCAACCTTCTTAGTAGCACGCTCGAAGTTTTAAAGGCGAGGTAGAGAAATGTCTATTCAAGATTTGTCACTTCCATCTAGCATGCTTACAACCTCGCAATATGAAGAGCAACAAGCAAAAGCTCTATTTGAGAAACAAGAAAATTTAGATCGTGACGATTTTCTTATTCTTTTTACAACCCAGCTAAAAAATCAGAACCCCCTAGACCCTCTAGAAAATGAAGCGTTTGTTGCACAGTTGGCTCAATTTTCCAGCCTAGAATCTATGAAGAGTATGCAGCAGACTATGGACGATATGGCGAATGAATCGAAGTCTGACAAGTTTCTTTTGGGAGCTAATCTCCTCGGAAAAACGGTTAGCATTGAGGGCGGACAGGTGCTCGCAGGTGGCGGTAGACAGCTCTCACTGAGCGGGCTTGTTGACTCACCTCTAACTGATGCTGTTTTCAGAGTTTATGACTCTAAAACGGGTGGACTAATTCATCAAAGGGAAATATCAAAACTTAATGCTGGTGAAATAGAATTGGATTGGGATGGTCAGGATAGTGATGGCCAGCCATTTCCAGAGTCAACCTATCAATTTTCATTAATCGCAAACAAGGGCGATGAAAAAATTGTTGTTCCATTGGTTTCTCAGCAAGTAATTAATTCGGTTAACTGGGATGCCGAAACTCAAAAATTAAAAATCAAGCTTGATGGTGGAGATGAAATGCCACTCGATAAGCTAAGTACAATCGAAATATAAGATCGGAGAAAATTAATGTCTTTCTATACTTCACTAACAGGCTTAAACGCGGCAACAACAGAGCTTGCGGTCACTTCTAACAATATCGCTAACGCTGGAACATCTGGCTTCAAACGTTCAAACGCTGATTTTGGTGATATTTTTGCTACGTCGCCGCTGCAGAAGGCTTCGAGCGTCGTCGGTGCGGGTGTTGCACTGAAAGAAGTTGTTCAAGAATTTAGCCAAGGCAATATCGAGTTCTCTGCGAATTCCCTGGATTTAGCTATTACAGGCGACGGTTTTTTTGCTCTGAAAACTACTGACGGTGCGAACGTTTATACACGCAACGGCGGCTTTATGCTAAACGAGCAAAATCAAATGGTAAATGCTGCGGGGCAGGCGCTAATGGCATTGCCAGTTGACTCAACAAATAAGGCGGATTTCAGTGAGCCGCTGAAAGCAATGGCCATTCCCCGTACAACAGTTGCTGAATTTTCTGCTACATCTGAAGTAGAGTTAGGGCTGAATCTTCCATCGACTGCAGAACCAATTACTGCTCCATTTAATCCGAACAAGCCCGAGACTTACCATAAGACTACTTCATTTACCGTGTATGGTGCTTCTGGATCGTCCCACTTGACTACTATTTATTATGTTAAGACTGCACAAGCTACGGCAGATCAACCGAGCAACAAGTGGCAAACCTATGTTTATATTGATGATCAGGCGGTATCTCCAGCACTGGTTCAAGCTTCGGATACTGGCGGTGACGAGTTTTTCGTCAACAAGTACGGCGAGATAAAGACTGGTAGCGAATTGCGGGCATTGCAGCGCACAAGCGCGAACAGCGCACAGTACCTTATTACAACAGGTACTATTTACAAGAAATATTCATATGACCAGCTTACCTCCCCATCCCCTTCTAAGCGGGCAACCATTTCAACTGAGATCGCTGCCGATTCCGTTTATATTGATAACTTGAACCTTACTAATAATCAGGATGGTGTTGACTTCGCATCAGTTGATGCGGAAAACAATGATGCTCTTATCTTTTCAAGAAAAGCATTGACTGACATGTTTACCTTGAAGATCGATGGTTCAGACCCAGTGAACATTGGTTTAGAGCACTTAGCAGGTAAAAACCTCAAGCTCTCTGGAACTCAGATTGCGTATGAATTGCAGAACCAAATCAATTCGCGTTTTGGAGACAATACTAAGTTTAATTTCTCTGGTGAAGGTACGCCGGGTGCAATCAGCCTGACACGAACTGATGATACTGGAGCAATTATCGAGGGCATCACAACACTTACCCTAGATGTAAAAGCCTTACTAGCATCACAAGGGACCACAGATGGTGTGGCTCTCATTGACGCCAACAATGAAGCAACACCTGAGGCGGTTGCTTACACCATTAATAAGGCGCTATCTGCCAATGATAAATGGAATGATATAGAGGTATCTTACGATTCGGTTAGGCAGGGTTTTCGGTTCGAACAGACTGATCCTGCAAAGCAACATAATCTCTACATTGGAAGCGCGGATTCTGATGCACAATCTATTTTTAATATTACCACTTTCTCAACTGCTGATGGAGCGACTAACTACGGCACGAACGTTGCGCCGTCAGACCAAGACCTAGAATCGTTGTTGCTCAGAGATGTTGTGCCTAATGGTTCAACCTTGAGCACGAAAAACCAACGTTATGGACTAAAGGTTGAGTATCAAGATGGAGCGTTTGCGTTTAGCAGTGGAAGTACTGGCGACGCATCAAGTATTGAGATTACTCTGAATACAGTGACCGCTAACGACACTACTTCACTGACAGCCGCATCAACCCTTGCGAAGAATTTGCTTGGTATGGAAGCAACTGCAGATGGGCCAATTGTTGGCCAGGTGCTTGCGCAGACTTCGGCAGTAAATAACGTGCCAACTTTGCGGGGACAAGGTTCTGAACCCGCGCAGGTTGTTGGTAACCAAATGGGCGTGGATCCTTCGACTAACTTCGCAGTAACGGCGGCAAACAAGAATCTAACGGTGATAATCGATGGTATCTCGTCGCAGGTTAACGTCGACGAGGGCAACTACTCGATTGGTACATTTACGAAGGCCCTTCAAACCAAAATAAACCTGATGGCAGATGCGCTTGGCAGAACAGTTAACGGTGTCATCGTCGGATTTGACGAGGCCCGGGGTGCTATAACAATTACTGGCTCTACAACGGGTACTGATTCTTTTATTCAAATCAACGGCCACTCAGATTGGGGCCTGGAGAATGTAGAAGCAGCGTTCGGAAGCACTTCGACTTATGTAATGCTTGATCCGGATACTGACGGTGCGAGTGATCTTTATGTTGTTCAGAATCAGGATGGGAGTTGGGACGAAACTACCGACAAGGGTGACTTTAATGAAGACGATATCCCGTTCTGGTCCCCCATCTTCTTAGATAAGGGCGAGCTTACATTCGATACTAGTGGATCCCTTGTATCTCCGGTTGCCGCATACGCTCTAAATAGTGCGGCGATAACTGGTACCACAGTAAACGTAAACTATAACGGTAGTACTCAATACAACAGCCCGTTCGCGGTTCTTAATCAGAACCAGAACGGTGCTCCGGAAGGTGATTTAATCGGCGTAAATATCGGTGATGATGGCCTGGTCGTGGCGAGCTATTCCAACGGAAGCCAGAAGTCTCTCGGGAAAATAATTGTTGCGAATTTCAGCAGCCCGCAGGGCCTTAGACAGATCGGAGATTCCAGCTTTTTCGCAACTTCTGATTCAGGCGAAGCATCTTTTGGTGAGCCAGGTTCTGCCGGTTTTGGAACCCTAAGAGCTGGCTCTCGCGAACGCTCAAATGTTGACCTGACAGCGGAGCTCGTTGACCTCATCACTGCGCAACGGAATTTCCAAGCGAACGCCAAAGCAATTGAGACTACCAGTGCAATGACGCAAGCTATCGTAAACATTAGAAGCTAAACGTAACCGGAACCGGAACTAGAAAATGGATAGGTCTATCTACACAGTATTGGCGGCCGCAACTAGCTCGACTTTTCAGCGGGTTCAGTTGACTAACGACCTCGCTAACCTGAGTACAGTTGGTTACAAGAGGGCGAGTCAGACCCGCCCATCTACGGCATTCTTAAATGGGCCAGGCTTTCCTTCACGTTACCAACCTGTCGTCCAGAGCAGGGTGGAGTTTGTTGAAATCGGCTCCGGGCCGTTCCAAGAGACTGGCGAGAACTTGCACGTCGCGATGGCTGATAAAACAGTGATGAGCGTGCAGGCGCCCAGTGGGGATGTGGCTTTTACCCGTAGAGGTGATATGCGAATTTCCACTGATGGTTTTTTAGAGCTTGCAAACGGTTTGCTGGTTCTCGGGGAAGGAGGGGCCCCGATAACCGCTCCTGCTGACTCTTCAATTACCATTGCGTCCGATGGGCAAGTGTTTAGCTCACTTCTTCAGGCGCCTGACGTTGCTCCAGTTGCTATTGGTCAGCTGGGACTTCGCGATGCCAGTGGGGTCAATCTAGTCCGACGGGTAGATGGGCTTTATGAGGCAGAGGGTTCTAACGGACAGGGGGGGGATTTTGCAACTGGTCCAGAACCGGTTTCAGTTCAGTCAGGTGCATTAGAGGGTAGTGACGCTAATGCTGTGGATATTATGGTCAACCTTCTCGATTTCTACCGTTCCTTTGAGACACAAATGAAAGTTATCAAAAGTATAGAAGAGCTCGATCAGAATGGCTCACAAATGATGCAAGCTAGCTAGGAGAATAAAGATGGACGCAGCCCTATGGGTAGCTAAGACTGGGCTCTCGGCGCAGTCAACGAGAATGACGGTTATCGCCAATAACTTGGCGAACGTGAATACAGTCGGCTTCAAAAAAGATAGAGCGCAATTCGAAGACTTGCTTTACCAAAGAATTGTCCAAGCTGGATCTCAGGCCGATCAGCAGAACGAGACGCCAACAGGTCTAATGCTTGGTACCGGAACTCGCGTGGTCTCCACAGAGAAGATACATCGCCAAGGCAACATGATTTCGACTGAAAATTCCTTGGATTTGGCTATCGCGGGAGATGGTTTTTTCCAGGTCCAGCAGGCAGACGGAACAATAGCCTATACCCGGGACGGCTCATTCAAGCTTTCAAATGCCGGTCAATTGGTGACGCCATCTGGCGAGCCTCTGATACCCGCAATTAACATACCCCAGCAGGCGGCGAGCGTAACTGTTGGGCGTGACGGCACGATCTCTGTTGAATTGGCGGGTGGAGGTGGTGCTGTTCAGATTGGCCAAATTCAGTTGACTAGGTTTGTAAATAACTCAGGATTGATGCCAAACGGCAGGAACTTGTTTGCCCAGACTAACGCTAGCGGCCAACCAATCGTTGGTGTACCAGGCCAGCAAGGCGTGGGGATGATTACACAGGGCGCGCTTGAAGCATCAAACGTGAACGTTGTTGAGGAAATGGTGAATATGATCGAGACGCAGCGCGCGTATGAGATCAATTCGAAAGCGATTTCTGCGACTGACGGTATGCTGAGATTTTTAAATAATAATCTCTAGGAAATATTAAATGCGTAACAAAATAGCGCTAGTCGCTTTACTTATCGCTCTAGCCGGATGTCAAGCGGCAACAGTTGTGGAAGAAGTTCTCACTGAGGACCGTCTCGACATGACTTATCCGTTGGTTGTGCCCGAACAGAAAATAATCAGTGGTTCTATTTTTGATAACGGTGCAAAATTGTATCCTGCCGGTAGGTCCTACTCTACTGGCAATCACCGGGTCGGAGATATTGTTACGGTAATACTGCAAGAGACCGCGCAAGCATCTAGATCATCGGCTCTGAGCACTGAGAGAGAAACAGAAAATGGTTTCATCGGAGCCAACCAGGCTGGTGGTTTGTTTCCTGGGGGTCAATTCTTCGACGGGATCGACACCGATGGTGGGGTTATTTCGAGTAATGGAACCGGGAGTGCGGGTCAGTCAGCGTCGCTATATGGGTTCATTTCTGCCAGCGTTATTGAGGTGATGCCGAACGGTAATTTAATCATTTTCGGCGAAAAAAGATTGGCTCTTAATGAAGGATCAGAGGTTATCAGTGTCAGAGGTGTTGTAAGACCTGACGATATCCAGCCCAACAATACAGTTTTATCAAGGCGCCTTGCAGCAGCGGAATTTTCCTACAGTGGTGATGGTGAGTTAACAAGAGCTACAAGGACCAGCTGGGGCTCAAAGTTATTATTCGATCTTTGGCCATTTTGAGACAGAAGACATGAAATATTTTCTAATCGCATTTTTATTTGCTTTTTACTCTCCGGTTCTGAGCGCAGAAAGAATCAAGGATCTTGTCGATGTCGCTGGTGTCAGAAGTAATCAGCTAATCGGTTATGGCCTTGTTGCGGGCTTGCAGGGCACTGGTGACGGCCAGGACTTAAGAATAACGGGACAAAGCCTTCAATCTCTGCTGTCAGGGCTAGGAGTTAGTGTTGATGGGCCGGTGTCGGAATTTGATCTCGGAGATAGCCTCGTCAGTTTGGCGACACAGAACGTTCAACAGCCGATTCAAACAGATAACCTGGCTGCGGTCCTTATAACTGCTGAGGTTCCGCCCTTTGCTAAGCCTGGGCAGAAACTAGACGTTAACTTGTCCACTGTGGGCACTGCTGAAAGTTTGCGAGGAGGTAACTTAGTACTAACCGAGCTTAGAGGTATAGATGGGGAGGTGTATGCGCTTGCCCAGGGCGCGCTAACTGTGACGGGAATCTCTGTTGATGCGGCCGGTTCAAGTGTAGAGATTGGAGTTCCGACATCAGGCCGAATTCCCAACGGGGCTATTCTTGAGAGACACATTCCCTCTTCTTTTCAACAATCTAATCAGATTGTTCTCAATGTGAGGAACTCAGACTTCAGTACAGCTACTGCAATAACAAACATCATTAATGAAACTTTTGGGGCTGGAACTGCCAGATCTATTGATGGGGTCTCTATCGCAGTCATAGCTCCAGAAGACACTAACCAGAAAGTTTCCTTTCTTAGCGAGATCGAACAACTCGAAGTAGAGCCCGGCGCACCAGTTGCAAGGATCGTAATCAATTCTCGAACGGGTACAGCTGTAATAAACAGCTCCGTCAGGGTTGGTTCTGCCGCTGTTTCGCACGGCACTCTCATGGTAAGAGTGACCGCGTTGAATGAGGTGTCACAGCCAAATCAATTCGGTGCTGGTCAGACCGTGGGAGTAACTAATGCGGACATTCAAGTCTCAGAAGATGACTCAAACATGTTTGTATTTGAACCAGGAGTTGAGCTTCAAGATATCGTGGATGCGATGAATCAGGTTGGCGCATCTCCTTCTGCACTGATCGCTATTCTAGATGCTCTTAAAAAAGCAGGCAGTTTAAATGCAGAACTGGTGATTATCTAATGGCCGGCCAACTCAGCCACATAACCAGTGGATTCGATGTACAAAATATCGCCAGCCTACGCGGACTCGCTTCTGGGACAAAGAGTCAGAAAAATGAAGCGCTAGAGACGATAGCTAGGGAATTTGAATCCCTTTTTTTTAATCTAATTGCAAAATCTATGAACGAAGCAACAAAAACGATGAAAAGTGATTTACTCGACAATAGGAACATAGAACTTTTTCAAGAAATGTTGTTTACGGAAGTAAGTCGAGACGTATCTTCACGGAATGGACTAGGGGTCGCTGAATGGTTGAAATCAATTGAAGGGATTTCTGATAAAGCCTCCACAGTGGACGAATCGGTCTAAGGGATGTGGAGTTGAGTTATGACAGACATTCTGAGTATTGGTGCTAGCGCTGCACAGCTATATCGTCAAGCGCTCGCAACCGTAAGTAACAACATAGCCAACCTTAACACGGAGGGTTATTCGAAGCAGACTATCGAGTCATCTGAGAATAACCCCTCAAAAAGAGGTGTGTACTATCTCGGAAACGGCTCAAGCATGCAGCGAACTGGTCGAGCTCACGATCAATTTGCCGAAGCGAATCTGCGAACAGCTCAGAGCAATCTTGCTAGCCAAGAGCCAGTAATCAAGCATACAAACAAGATACTAAATTACTTAGGCTCAGATAATACAAGTCTTTCATCTGCTTTTGATAAGTTTTTCTCTTCACTCTCAAGACTAAGTGCAGCTCCTTCAAACGCAACCTTAAAACAAGATTTCTTAGCCAGCTCTGAGTATGTAGCCTCAAGATTTTCGGCCACTAGTACTGAGATAAACCAAGTAGATACAGATGTTAAGAACGAACTGGAATCAGAGCTAAACAAATTAAACGAATATGCTGAAAAACTCGGTGCCCTGAATACAAGCTTAGCTAAACATTCAAAAGAATCACAACAGCCCTCAGCCTTACTTGATCAGAGGGATTTCCTAATGTTAGAGATGTCTAAGCTTGCGAAGATCAATTTTGAAATTGATGATGCTGGTATCGTCACAGCTGGATTTCAGGGGAGCAGTAAAAATACTGTCTTTGTTGACCGGCTAGGATCTACCGCTGTCGGTGTTCAGTACGCTCAAGATAACAGTGGTCAAACCGCCATTGTATTTGACCCCTTCGGTGAAGCTCTTAGCATTGGCTCGGTGCAAGGCGGTTCTCTCGGCGGACTCATTAACTTGAGATCTAACATTATAGAGCCCCTACGCGCAGATATAGATATTATTGTAAGTACTTTCGTGACCGATGCTAACTTGGTTCACCAGGGAGGGTTGACTAGAGAGGGACAAATTAATCAAAAACTATTTACTCTCTCTCCTAATTATTTAATGACCGAGCCGGATGGTTCAGTTAATACAGGCGTTCAGATAGCAACTGATGGTGATCAAGATTCCACGAGAGTTTTGAGCATTACTTGGAATGCGAATAAGAAGACTTGGAAGATATTAGAGGCGGGTCAAGGCACTGAGTTAACGCCAAATCTCAACGATCAATATTCGTTTAAGTATAAAGATCTCAGCTTGACTCTTAAGGAACCACCACTCTCAGGTCGCACTTATACGATATCTTCAAATAGCAGGCCAGCTGACAGCGTAAAGGTTTCCGTCCAGAACATCGACCAAGTGGCATCTGCAAATCGGTTATTAATCGAGGGGCAATCAGGTAATTCCTCTGGGGCGCTCGCAAAAATTGACTTTGGTTACCGTTCAAGTCCTGTGATCTCTTCAGAGGCCGTAGACCTTTCTAAGCCCATTACGAATTTTGGAAAAGTTAAGTTTGAAGCCGGCGAGCTTGCTCCCGGGGTGATAATTCCTCAGGGCAATTATGAATTTGAATTGGAGTTAGACGCGTCAGTGTCTGATAATTTTTCTATACAAGTAATTACCTCAGAGAAAAACCATCTTATAGGTAAGGCACTAACGACAAACGAGCAAACTTCTGTCGGTAATGATAAGTTCTTTAATAACTCTAGTAGATATACCAGCTCATATCTTAACGCAGTTGGTGCTAACGCCTTTATAGATAAAGAAATTAAGCTCGGCAACTATAATAGTGGTGAATTAGTCGTCTCAGAGATTCCCTTGCAATCTAATACTACCAGCAGTAGTTCGACCATAATAACTGCAAATCAATTAAAACTTAACGGAGTGAACTTAGGGCAGCTAGCGTTGGCTGGCGGCGCGACCCTATCCGCTAAAGACATAGCAGCATGGATAAACACATACAAAGCGAGTACTTCCGTAACTGCAACGTCTCAGAACGTGATCAAAGCCGATCCTGGAAAAATTGATTTTGATAAGACCTTAATAATTAACGGAATTGAAATAACTGGCCTCAGTGGACTAACCAATGAGATCGAATTTGCAACAAAAATCAATAGCTTTGCAGCTCAAACTAATGTTCTGGCTAGGGTGAATGCTGAGGGCGGCTTGTCTCTGTTTAATCGCGATGCAGCTAAAGGAGAGAATATTAGCTTAGGTTCGACTGTGACTGGGCAGACTACGAATGCTTTGGGGCTCACCAATTCCAACTACACTGGTCAGTTACATTTTTCGGGCACTAACATTGACTTCACTTTTGCAGACTACGCAGCCGGAGCTGGCAAAGCATCGGACCTGGCTAAGCTTGGCCTTACCACTAAGCTTACAGGTTCCGCTTCGGAAATTTCAGATCTTGCTATATCGATCTCAGGTAATGATGGTTTCTCGATTGATGGGAGAGTTTCATCTAACGGTTCAGCTATGAACTCTGACCCAACCATAGAGAATCCTCTGGAAATCAGGTTCACAACAAATACGCGTTATCAAATCATTGACACAAATACTAATACCACAATTACAGAGCGAGATTATGATTTTAACTCGCAAATTATATTTAATGATTTAAAGGTCTCACTGGATAAGATGCCAGCGGCAGGAGATTCTTTTAAGGTTTCGGCTAATCTAAATTCTGCTGGCGATAATTCCAACCTGCAGCGACTTTTGCTGATACAAGATGCTCAGAAATTGAGTGGCGCAACTCTCCAGCAAGGCTATGAACGAGCTTTGTCAAAAGTTGGTGCAGTAAATAGTCTTGCGAAAATTTCTGAAGAGGCACTTGAGGTTGTTTATGAAGATGCTGTTACTTTGGAATCCTCAATTTCTGGCGTCAGTTTAGATGACGAGGCCGCCGATTTGATTCGCTTCCAGCAATCTTTTCAGGCTGCCGCGCAGGTAATTAAGGTTTCGTCAGCTGTTTTCGATTCAATACTATCTGCCTCACGATAGACTGAGCTAAGATCATGAAAATTTCGTCAAATCAATACTATGAAGTACTAACAAAACAACTTGCAAAGCAGCAGGAAAGTATAGGTGAGCTTCAAACTCAGCTGGCCACGGGCAAGAAGACTGCTGTACCGAGCAGCGATATTGAATCATCTCTTGAGGGATTAAGTATTAAATCCGTGCTGCAAAGGCAGTCTGCCTATGAAACCAATCTCTCTTATGTCAAAGATAGGTTGACGATCGAAGAATCAGTAGTGACTGGTTTTCAGGATTACGTGTACCGGCTCAAAGACTTGGCAATTACTGCATCCTCTGGAACCTACTCTGATGAAGATATTGGTTTTATGAAGGCAGAAGCAGAGGGCGTCTTAGAGGAGTTAATATCTCTTTCTAATTCTCGAGACTCTCAAAATTCATATCTCTTCTCTGGAACCGCAACGAATGTCCAGCCGTTTCAGAGACAAGCCGACGGCTCAATAGCGTACAAAGGTAACAGCGCAGAACTGAACATACAGGTTGATTCCGGTTATGAAGTACAAATCAATAGCTCTGGAGTTAATCTTGCTGGTCAGATTGAGCGAAGCACGAATGGAGGCAGTACGCAAAATCTTGATATCTTTGCCGTAGCCAAGGATTTCATTGCGGCGCTTGGCACGAATACGAAGGCAGATATATCGCGCTCTATTGATGAATTCGATGAGCTGGGAAATCAAGTGGGTGGTCAGATAGCCAACCTCGGTATTCGTCAAAATCTGCTTGAAGAGCGACTTGAAATCATCGAGGAAAAGAAAACTGTCTACGAGCAACTGCTCTCAAATATCGAGGATACTGATTACTCAGAGGCTATTACTAGCCTTTCCTCTGATATGTTGGCTCTTGAAGCAGCTCAAAACACTTTTGCAAAAGTGACACAGATGTCACTATTTAATTTCTTGAGGTAAGAAAATTATGGCAGAGGTTAATTCTACAGCCGGAACGGGCACTTCGATTGTTAACAACCTTAAATTAGGATCAGGTGTTGATATTAGTAAATTGGCAG
Organism: uncultured Pseudomonadales bacterium; assembly: GCA_905478195.1. Taxonomy (GTDB): domain Bacteria; phylum Pseudomonadota; class Gammaproteobacteria; order Pseudomonadales; family Pseudohongiellaceae; genus UBA9145. Next base: position 12,939 of record CAJQHM010000119.1, on the reverse strand, counting down.
AAGATCTTGCTGCAGCAGAGACACAACCAAAAATAGACCGCTATACCTCTCGGAAAGAAAAATCGGAAGCTTCTATAAGTGGATATGGTGCGCTCTCTGGCGCCGTGAATGAGGTGAAGGTCGTACTAGATTACCTGGCTAAGGCCAGCAGCACACGAACACTCTCGCTGAACAACAGCTCGTCAGCTATCGATGCGAAGATAAACTCTCAAGCTATTGCAGCTAGCGGAAATGCCGATATTGAAGTGGCGAGACTCGCTCTTTCGACTACCATGAGAAGCACTGAGTATTCCTCGGGAAGTCAACAACTCAATAGTGGCAACTCATTTAACGTGACGATTACAAAAAGCTCCGGAGACACTGTTATCCCTGTGGCTCTGGCAACGCCACAAGGCGTTGTAGATGCTATCAATGGCTCTGCTAGCGGAGTCAAGGCGACGTTAGTAAATAAGTCAGCTGGTGGTCAGGCTTGGTATATTCTGCTAGATGGGGAATTAGGAACCAGTAATAATTATTCAGTCTCCACTTCAGCGTCATCAGACCCATTCCAATTTTCAACGGGAACAACCGCCATAAATTCAAAGATCATATATAACGGACTAACTATAAATCGTAAGACAAATAGTTTGGACGATGTGATCCCTGGAGTTACTCTAAACCTTAAGAGTACAACGACTACAAATGCTACGATCTCAATAGGTGAAGATAAAACTGCCTTAAGGAACACGATTGATATCTTTGTTGACACTGTTAATAATTTCTCTTCAATTGCAAGCGATCTGACAACGGTGGGTGGCGAAAACGAATATTCTGGCTCACTGAGTTCTGACAAGTCATTCGTAAATTTAGTCTCCCGACAAATAAAAAATCTTATTGATAAAGTTTCCTCGACTCCTTCCGGTGGAATTAGTAGTTTGCGAGACCTTGGCCTCTCTTTCAATCTTTCTGGTAGTATGTATGTCGATGATAAAATTTATAACTCAGCAGTCTCGACTAATTACCGATCTGCAGTGACAATGTTAACGGCTGACACTGAAGCGCAATCAAAATATGATGCATCGAATAAGGGGTTGTCTCTTGATGCTAGTATCGAATTAGATAATTTAGTTAGCAGCTCCGGAAGTATTACGCGCCAATCTAATTCGGCGAAGGCCAAAGTGGACGAATACACGGATCAATTACTCGAGCTCGAAAAAAAGCTGGTTAATCTCCAGCAGAAGTACATTAAGCAATTCGCTGTGATGGAATCACTTGTTCAGAGAAGCAAAGATACTCAGACCTATCTTGAAGGTCAGTTCGAATCTATGTCTAATATGTACAAGTAATCTGGAAGGATAAAAAATGATGAACTCAGCTGACTGTCCGATGTGTAAGATAATTCGCACGTACTTAATTTTAGCCGTTCCCGTTTTGGCGGTGTTGTTTCTGCAACCATCTGAGCCTGTTTTCGGGGCTTTTTCGATCATAAAAATCGCTCCCTGGTTTGTAGCAATAGGACTGCCGTCGCTGATCGCGTGGAAGTATTACCATGAAATCTATAAAAGAAACCGGAAATCCCGTAAAGACTAGAGCAGCCTGCATTAATTGTGACTCATATTTCGTCACTTGGTCACGCAGTCGGCCGCATGGTTGCAGAGCGTTTGGGTTTAAATCTGCACAGGTTCCAAGCAGAGTTGTTGTGGATGCGAGCGATGAAGACTGTCTTAAGTTCAGGTTGAAGCCTCGTCTCGAGGCGGTATCCGGCTAATTTGAGTTTAGTACTTGGTCGGTTACGATCATAAATGGGAATAGATTGTCTTTCTTGAGGCGGCATGAGCTTGATCCTTGATAGCTGTATACAGCGCAGCCCAAGCTCGACTCCGGGTCGAAATTGTCAGAGGTCCAGTGGTTTTCACTTAGCGAGCCTGGAAAGAGTACAGGATCGAGTGCGGGGTTTTCGCAGTCCTCTCGAAGGATCGTTTGGAATTCTTTGATTGTCGGTAGCCGCCAAGTAACAGAGGACTTCCTTGCGGTTTCTTCCACAACGAGCTGTGCATCCTGCAAAGGAAGCAAAACAGGAGAGCCAAGACAGGTGTTCAATCCGTTGTAATTGGTTCCAAATGGGCATCTGTACCAGCTTAGATCTGTATCTGAGTCTGAAATTACGCCGTTTCTTAAAGTCGTAAATCTCGACCCATAATCTGCTGGCCCAACAGATGAGCATGAGGGCGTATACATGACCCGGTCGCATCCTCCAAGCACGAGGATGCTAGCGAGTAACAGAGTTGGTTTAAATATTTCTATGCTCATGATTTTGTTGGCAAATGTCGATTTTACATAGTAACTAAGGGTTTGTTAGTTAAATCTGCTGTTTTTTAATATTTTGCTTGAAAAATTGTTTACATCACAGATATATCAGTCTAAGACTGTTGTGTAAAAGGGATATTCCTTTATTTGAACTGTTTTTCAGTCAATATGCGAGACAAAGTAAAGGCCGAAATTTTGTAAGGTGACTGGCTCGCTTTGAGTTTAATCATAAAGCTTTAAGGTATAAACGATGGATATAGCTACTATTATTGGATTTCTCGGAGCTTTTGGCTTCATTGGATACGCTATTGCGAACGGCGCCGGTTTGTCTGGCTATATTGAGACTGGATCGGTATTGATTGTCTTTGGTGGTTCGATAATGGTGGTCATGTTGAGATGCTCATTGCCAGAGTTTCTTAACGCCATCAAGGTTGCAGGCAAAACTTTTAAGAACCCATTAGAGAAGCCACAAGATTTAATTGCGCAGCTCGGCGAATATGCAACCATTGCTCGAAAAGATGGAATGATTGCACTGGAAGGTCAAGAAATTTCCAATTCTTTCCTGTCCAAGGCTATCGGTATGCTCGTTGATGGATCAGAGGCAGATCTCATCAAAAAGACCCTGGAAAAAGACATAGAGCTTATGAAGCTCCGCCATAAGCAAGGGGCAGGGATTTTCTCAGCGTGGGGTGAGATCGCTCCTGCCATGGGCATGATTGGGACCTTGATAGGCCTAGTCGCTATGTTAGGCAATATGTCTGACCCAAAGTCTATTGGTCCATCCATGTCAATTGCATTGTTAACTACGCTTTACGGAGCAATCTTGGCTAACGTTATCTGCATTCCAATTTCCCAGAAGCTTGTGAATCAGTCTGAACTGGAGGCAGCCAATGCAGAGTTAATCATCGAAGGTGCATTGTTCATTCAGTCTGGTGGCAACCCGAGGGTTTTGACAGATTATCTTGCGTCATTCGTACCTCCGAAGTTCAGGGCAGAGCTACTTGAGTCGCAGTAAACGGGTCAGAGACAGATGGCAGAAGATAGCGAAGAGCAGGATCAGGTAGGAAAAAATGGAGGCTCCGAAGAAGCGTCTCCAGAAGCTCTCGACAATGATCAGCAGTCCGATGAGCCTTCCTCTAAAACTGATGGCAAAGAAGGCGGCGGCGCTTCGTCCGGAGAAGGTACTGAAGAGGAATGTCCTCCGTGCAATAAAGGTGCCCCGGCGTGGATGGCAACCTTCGCCGATATGGCGACGTTGTTAATGGCATTTTTTGTTCTGATACTCTCTTTCTCTGATACTGAAATAAGAAAATTTGAACAGATCAATGGTTCTATTCAAAATGCTTTCGGCATAAAGAAAATCAGACCCACCATTCAAATACCGAGGGGTCGAGCGCTCCTGGTGCAAGATTATTCTCCAGCCCTTTCTCAAAGGACTGTAATAAATGATCCCAACCAATTGCCAATTGATCCGACTGCTGAATACTTGATTCGCCGAACCGGAGAGAGTGAGAGCAATTTTGAAAAAGAACTAGAAGTCGTTTCTAGCGCCCTTTCTGACCAGATAGAGGCAGGTCTTGTGCAAGTAAAGGCTGTGAACAACCAAATATCCGTAGAAGTCGCTGCAATGGCGCAGGAAAATGTTCAGCAACAGGATCAATTTGCGGATGACCAAACCGCGGCGCTCTTGGCTGTTGCGTCGGTCCTAGCTGAAACTCAGGCGACTGTGGCATCTGAAATTTATATGTCTCTGTCGGATAGCGCTGATGAGCTTGCTGAAAACGCTGACCCTAATATTGGTGTGGGAGAGTACTATAACAATGCAGATAGACCTTCAAGGTTGGCAGAGGTTCGTACTCAACTGACTTCACAGATAGAAGCGGGCTCTCTCAGCGTAGAAAAAGTTGGTGAGATGATAGTGCTAAGCGTCGCCAGTCAAGGCTCCTTCGAATCGGGAAGCGCCGACCTTGAACAACAGTTCCTTTCGACTCTCTCTGAAATTGGTGAAGTTGTATCTGTAGGCTCTGGCAGCATTCGCATAGAAGGACACACCGATAATATTCCGATTATGTTCAGTGATCGATTTGAATCTAATTGGGAACTCTCCGCCGCTCGTGCAGCATCTGTGGCCTCTTACTTTGAGAATGAACTCTCCATTAATTCATCCCGAATCGAGGTGGCCGGTTTTGGGGAAACTTTTCCGATAGTTTCAAATGAAACTACCGTTGGCAGGTCAACAAACCGTCGAATTGAAATTAAGATACCGGACTAGCTAGATTACGATCATGAGTGACGTAGAAGACATAGATCAAAAAAATTCTGAGCTCGAAGGCGGGGGTGAGGATCAAGCCGTGCAGCAGTCTTCAAGCCCTGGTGAAGACCCAAGTGGTCAACAGGACCGTGATTCTGTGAGCATTGAAAGTGGTGATGGTATAGGTGAGGAAGACGCCGGCGACGAGGATCAAGAGCAAGGCCCCGACGCAGAAGAGCAGGAACAAGGCGAAGGAGAGGGCAATGAGGCCGAGGAGGCTGGTGAGGATTGCCCTGCGTGCAATAAAGGAGCACCGGCATGGATGGCGACATTTGCTGATATGGCGACACTCTTGATGGCGTTTTTTGTTCTTATTCTCTCATTCGCACAGGTAAATGTTCCAAAGTATAAGGAAGTCGCGGGTTCGATGAGAAGTGCCTTCGGTGTGCAGACAGTCATACCTTCTATTGAACCGCCGACTGCCGAGAGTATCATTCTTCAGCAGTACGAGAGGACGGTGACTGACCCCACGGCTTCAAATCGTATTGAGGAACAAAAAACTGATGAAGAGCCTAATGATGACGAGCTATCCTTCAACATCGGAGATGGTTCTGCAGAGACTAATGCGCTCGATCAACTCACTCAAGAACTGCGTGAGGAAATTTCACAAGGCATGATCAACATATCTCAGACTGAATTAGGTATCGATGTATCTTTCCCTGTCAGGCAGGGGTCTTCTGCGGGTGGGCAGCGAATTACGGGAGATATGATCGATGCACTTGCTCGTATTGCTTTAGTTCAATCAAATACCAGTGAACTGATCACACTCAGTGGTGGAGCTCTCCAGCGCGGCAATTCTCAAGACTGGTATAATTCAGAACAATACCGAGAGGATAGCCTCGCAACTGATCGGTATGAGCTTATCCGTTCGAATCTAAACGAAGAGATTGCAGATGGCTTAGCACGGGTTTCTCTTGATGGAGAGGATGTAATCATCACCCTCAGTGAACAGGGCAGCTTTCAAAGCGGGAGTGCAGAGCTGGAGCAAGGCTTTTATGAGGTGCTTAACCGAGTTGGTGCCTCTCTCGCGGGAGCCGGGGGTCTTGTTGAGATTGAAGGGCACACTGACGACATACCATTAGCGTTCGGGGGAAGATACAGGGACAACTGGGATTTGTCGTCCGCGCGGTCCTCAAGGGTTGCAGATTATTTGTTGCAACAGGGGTTCCTGATGCCAGGGAGTGTTGTTGTAGAAGGTCATTCAGACACCAAGCCCGTTGCGAGTAACGATACTCTGGACGGGCGGGCAATGAACCGGAGAATCGAGGTCATTGTTCGAGGTACCTAAGGGCAATTCTCTAACCCTTCCTCTAAACACCGCCTTAGTATGGATTCTGCTTCGATAGTCTCGTCATCCTCTAAAAGGATGGTGGAAATACTTGTCACATCAATTGCTTCTTCTGAGCCATTTAATTCAGCTATTTTACCCCAGACATATGCCCTCAAAGGGTCCGAATCGAGCCCCTCGCCTGCTTGAAGCATGAATGCGAACATCATTTGCGCCGGCGCATAATTAGCTCGGGCAGACTTTAAAAAAAGCCGCCTCGCTTCCCTATAATCAAGTTCAATTCCAGTGCCTTGCTCATAGGCAAGGGCTAGCATATATTCTGCTTCTGGAAGTTCACCCTCGGAAGCCTCTCTGAACCAACTCACAGCCTCGCGGTGGTTCGTTGCTACGCCATATCCATAGTAATAAAGAAGTCCTATATTCAGTTGCGCCTCTGCAAGACCTTGTTCGGCTGCTCGCCGATACCACTGCATTGCGTTTGCATAATTTTGCGCGACACCTAAGCCCTTCTCATACATGTGCCCAACATTGTTTTGAGCTTCGGCGACGCCTTCCTCTGCCAACGGTAGCCATGCCCTAAGCGCTGTTGCAAAATGCCCCCTTTCGTTCGCTGCAACTCCTGCATCGAACCTGTCCTCTTGGGCCAAAACTGTTGACTGTGACAGTACGCAGTAAATAGCAAAAGTTAAGGCATAAAAGCGCCCGGACTTATTCATATGATTATTCCTTCTCTAGCTTTGTTATTGCAGCCTTTACCGAGGATGCAGCTGAAAACAACATACCTTCCGTTAGTACGCCTTGAAATTCGCCGGCGTCGTTTACAATGGGAACACTTTCTCCGACAAAGCTTTCTATTGAAGCCAGCGCAGTTTTCAGTGAGTCAGTCTCTTTCAGGATGAGGGGATCTTTAATGAGCTCTGTAGCAATAGGATTGCCTCTAGCCTGCTGAGCTCCGAAGATATCTACCTTCCCAACCAAGACGTCCTTTCGACCAATGACATATGCCTCGGTCATCTGTCTCTCAGTCATTATTTCGCTAAGACTTGAGCCTGATTCAGAGGCTTCTACTATTATACATTCCCTCGATAAGTGGTTCTTCAAGTACGTCCTGCTCAGCTGAATATCTTCTCGTCCAAGGGACATGTCTATTCCTCTATCTTTCAATTGCCTGTCAAAGTAAGACAAGCCAAAGACTCGGTGAGTGATTAAGCTGCTGACTATCACTGCCACCATCGCGCTGACGGCATATTCGTAGGAGCCAGTGAGTTCGAGGACGATCAATATAACTGCAATCGGAGCTCCTATAACAGAGGAGCTCACGGCTGCCATGCCAGCGATCATCATTACCTGATTCAGGCTAGCAGATGCCGAAAAACTGAGCACTGTACTGACTATCGCTCCAGCGGATACACCGATAAACAGGGCGGGAGAGAACACGCCACCAAATAAGCCAAAGCCTATGCAAAGCGCTGTTATGGCTAGTTTTAGCACTAAAATTAATGCGATGTATTGGATGCTGTAACCTCCTTGGAATAGATTGTTGACAACGTCGACACCGATTCCGAGGATCTCAGGCACAAAAATACCGAACCCGCCGCATACGACCGCGGCGATTAAAGGGGGCTCTATGTTTTTAGATTGAATTTTCTTACCCACAACTGCCGCGTATCGGAGGGCCAGCATAAACGATAGCGCAAGACCAGCGAATATCATTCCAGCGACAATTAGGTATGGGACTGTTTGTATCAAGGGGGGTGCGTTTGCGACTATTTGAAATGTTGACTGATTCGCCGGGAAGAGTTGCTGGTCGAATGAGCTGGCACTTATCGAGGCTATAAAGATAGGCGCAACAGCTCTCAGTGAAAAATGTCTCAGAATTGCCTCGTGAGCGAAGATGACGCCCGCCAGAGGGGCATTGAAGCCGGCAGATATGGCCGCTGCCACGCCACATCCGAGAAAGACATCGCCTGAAATTTGGGTCAATCCGACCCTCTGGAAGAGGCTGCCGACAGTGGCCCCGAAATGAACGAGGGGCCCATACTGCCCAACCGAGCCACCGCCTGCAGCAGACGTGAACGCGGCAAATGTCGATGCAAGGCCCTTTTTAATGTCTAATTCTCTAGAATCCGTATGTGCTGCCAGTATTGAGTCTGCAGGCCCCGCCCAGCTGTCAAGTTTTAGAGTTCTCCTCAGGATTATTATAATCACCGCCGCCAGCAGCAAGATTAACGGCGCCATGGCTGAGTAGGTTGTTCCCGCAACAGAGAACTGCAGATATTCGGATGAAGCTCGCAGGTTTGCGGCTGCGCTTACTCCCTCAACAAAGCCGTTTGCCATGATGGCCATGACCAGGCCCATGACTGTGCCCACTACCAGGAGCAGAGCCAATTCAATCAATATCTGAAATCTCATAAGGTTGCCTCGGCTCCGGTATCAAAATTGGCTTGCGGCCAGTTTTAAGAAATCCTGCCAATTCCTCACGCATCGTCTATGTCGAAGAGTAATCTAAATGCTCATTTTTTGATACAATGCCGCGTCGTGAGGACACGCACTGGCAGAAATTGCACAGGAAATAGCTTTTTGTCGAATTATTCTAATTAAAACTGGGAAGGTGCCCATGCCTTCAGCACAAGAAACCGATCCTATTATTGGCGCGAGTCGACCGACAGTAGAGTTAAAGTCACTGCTCGCTAAGTTCGCGGTGGTCGATGCCCCTATTTTGGTTCTGGGTGAATCAGGGGTAGGTAAAGAACTGATTTGCAAGGAAATTCATCGTAAGTCCGGAAGAACTGGGCAGCTTGTTTTTATAAACTGTGGTGCAATCCCAGATCAGCTATTAGAGAGTGAGATATTCGGGCACGTAAAGGGTGCGTTTACCGGCGCTACATGTGATCGAAAGGGAAAGTTTCAACTGGCAGATACAGGCACCCTGGTCTTAGATGAGATCGGCGACATGCCATTCGACCTCCAAGTAAAGTTGCTCCGGGTCATGGAGGAGCAGAAAGTGCAGCCAGTAGGCGGAAATCAGTCGATACAGACGGATGTTCGACTGGTCGCAGCTACCAATAAAGATCTGGAAGCAATGGCGTTGGCAGGTCATTTTCGTGAGGATCTCTTCCATCGATTGAATGTCCTGCCTGTTGTGGTTCCGCCGCTCAGGGACCGGCCTCAAGATATAGAGAGGCTGGTGCACCACTTCTTGAAAAAGTTCTGTGAATCGAAGCCAGTTAAGCTCGCCATCTCTGAGAAGTCTTTGGCCGCGATGATCGCTCACGATTGGCCCGGCAACGTGAGGGAGCTCTCCAACTTTGTGCAGCGTGTATGCGTGCTCACTTCTGGGCCTGTTATTCGGTTCATTGATATTCCCAGTCAGTTCTTGCCGGCTCCTATAGCGCAGCTATACGAAGAGAATGGGCCGGAGGAGGCTGAAGCGCCTGCCGAAGCTCAAAAAGTCGAGCGTGAAGAGATTGAGGATCTTTTTGATTACGAACAAATAATCGGATTGAGTGAGGTAAAAACCACCCTACCGCCTGGGGGCATTGACGCACCGAACGTTTTGAATAGTATCGAACGCAATCTAGTTATCGCAGCCCTCGATAGGTGTGGGTGGAATGTTTCTAAATCTGCACAGGTTCTAAGTATGCCGAGGACGACGTTGATACAAAAAATGAACAAGTTTGGGTTTAATCAGAAGCCATCGAAATGACCTATCTAGCTCTCAGAGACAGGATGCTCGAAATAATAGATAAGGGATCGCGAGGCGACATTTATAGTTTCAGCTGTGACCTTTTCTTATCCTTGTTGATTATCTTTAATTTGGTCTGTGTGAGTCTTGAGTCGGTGAGCTCGCTGGCCGAGGAGTATGGAGGGTTTTTCCAGACAGTCGAAATAGTGTCATTGGTCTTATTTTCGATTGAATATGCTTTGAGGGTTTGGACAGCAGCTTCTAAATACGACATCTCTGGTACAAGCTCGTCCCGCCGCTTGCGCTATATATTCAGTTTTACGGGAATTGTTGACCTTGTATCAATTTTACCGGGCCTGCTCCAAGTGGTGGGCGTCGCGCTTGATCTACGCTGGGTCAGGATCTTGCGGCTTCTGCGCCTCCTCAAGATCAGTCACTATTCCAGCGCTTTTTCGGATGTGTATTCGGTGATCGCCGAAGAGAAGAACTCTCTACTTGCGACCCTATACCTCCTGTTTGTGGCGATGTTTTTTTCTAGCGCAGCACTCTACCTTGCTGAGGCCGATGCGCAACCGGAGGACTTTGCATCTATACCGGATGCGATGTGGTGGTCACTTATCACTCTAACTACGGTAGGTTACGGCGATGTCTCCCCTGTGACGCCGATCGGAAAAATAATTGGATCGTTCACCGCCATCATTGGTGTACTCACCGTGGCATTAATGACTGGTATTGTGAGCTCCTCTTTCTCCAACAGGATGGCGCTTAAAAAGACCATGCTTGATAGGGAGATCGAGGAGTCTTTGGAGGATGGAGTCATCTCCGTGGTCGAACTTCGTAAGATAAAAGAATTGGCCGCCGGTCTAAATATGAGCGACGAGCAGGTGGAGGCCCTAATCACCTATGAGCGTATGAAGCGTTTACCCCGTTAGACCAACAACTAAAGCTGTTTTCTAGTGAAACTGTGGAGCGCACTTGATTGGGCAGAGCTCTATCGTGTTTAGGAGCTGTGTGAAGTGCTCTGGCAGCTCTGCTAGGTGGCTACAGTCTTGGGTGTCTAGTCCGATCTGGATTTGCTTTTGGCAATAGGCGTAAAATAATCCGAGCTTCTTCTGAATGTTTTCATCACTGAGCATAAAGCTGGGTTGTGACACAGAGAAGAGCATGGATTGCAGCCTTATTAATCCCTCAGTCATAAGGTCTAAGCTTTCACTGGAACTGAGCGTGTCTGAAACTCCCTCGATAATTCCAATGTAGATAGTTTTTAGCAATTCATTCTGGCTCTTGCCGAATGACAGGTTGGGATTCCATGTAGGAAACTCAGTCGAAGAAGTTTCTTGTATAATATCTCTCATTCTAGGCGAGCCTTTTGGTAAACACGAACTTATTTCTTAATTTCTTTCCATCCGGAAAGAAGGTCCTCAAGTATGCCTTGTGCTTCGGCAAACTTTTTTCGGTCATTCGTGCAGTGTGCCGAAGTAAGAGTCCGAATACAGTAGTCATAGAGGCTATCGAGATTCATCGCAATTTCGCCACCCTTTTCAAAATCTAGGGTCCTCCTGAGTCCGAAAATAATTTTTTGTGCCTTCGTCACGTGGATAGACTTCTTCTCAAAATCATTCAGACTCAGCGCCGCCACGGATTCCCTGATCCTTCGAACGGCTCCTTCCAGCAGTACACGTACCATCTGGTGTTGATCTGATTGATTAATCTGGGTGAACGAGGAGGTAACTACCCCTTCATACATGTTCAATGCTGCAACTGTTTGTGGACTCATGAAAACTCCCCTCTCTCTATTCATGGCAACAACGATACAGGACGATTACCCTGATTCGTTATCTGTTTCCTATCTTTGGAGATAGATCGACATCACGTCCCGCAATAATTAGCTGCGCGCCAAGATAAATATATCTAGAAAGAAATTCTTTAACTTATGCTTCTTTATATAAGTAAGAAATTTACAAAGCTTATAAATTGCAGCATGAATTCAGTCTCCTCAATCAACCGACCATTGCGATCGTAAGAATTTAAAAAATTTTTAATATTCGAAATGCAAGTGTCGATTTAATCACTTGACCGGAAGCGAGGGATGAGAATCTACCGCTCCTGGTCATGAACGTATTCAAAGAGTAATCGGTACCGATGAGCCTATGGGGGTAGGTGGTAGCGGAAACTCTCTGGTGAAGAAGAGGATGCGATCCCAGCTAACCCAGTGCTTACCGTGACTGGTAGGGATGCATTACCTTCTTTAGTTATTCAAATGAAGGAGACTTACCATGACAGTTATAAACACAAACATCAGCGCGACGCTCGCGTCGAACGCGATTAAACGAAACGACAGAGACATGACTACAGCTATGGAACGACTCTCAACAGGCATGAGGATCAACTCAGCAGGCGATGATGCGGCAGGGCTTGCAATCGCGGCTCGTATGCAGTCTCAGGTTGATGGCCTCGAGCAGGCAGTGCGCAATGCAAACGATGGCATAGCCATGCTGCAGGTTGCTGAGGGCGCTGTTGTTGAGATCAGCAACATGCTTTCTCGGATGAGAGAGCTGGCTATCCAGGCCGCCAGTGGCACCTACAGTGCTACTGACCGCGCTGCCCTAAACCTCGAGCTTCAGCAGTTGTTCCTGGAAATCCAGCGAATTGCTGTTAACACCGAGTGGAACGGCATCTCCATCTTGAACGGCGACAATAACGCGGCGAACAGCACTGCGACTAAGACAAGCGTCACACTGCAGATAGGCGCGGGATCTAACCAAGAGATGGTCGTGGATCTCAAGTCTTGGGATCCGCGCACAACTTTCAATAGGGCAGATACCATTGTGGGCATTGGCACTACCGCTAACGACATCGCGGGCGGAACCGACGCGTCGGCGTATGGATCGGCTTCGTTGGTCTATGACGCTGGCTTCGTTGACTCGGATAATGACTCAGCTCGGGATCCCGGCGAAGACGATATCGAGCAGGCAGTAGTCACTTCCGACAGCACTGATGGTACGAAGGATAAGTACATCGACATCACGACAAGCGCTAATGCGGCCGCATTGGTTCTGCAGATTGACACTGCAGTTACCGCAGCAGCGTCAGAGCGAGCAAAACTGGGTGCTTACATAAATCGCCTTGAGTACGCGGCTGATAACTTGGCTAACGTTGCGCAAAACACTGACGCATCTCGTAGCCGGATCGAAGACGCTGACTACGCGGAAGAAACAAGTGAGCTGGCTAGAACCCAGATCATTTCGCAGGCCTCGACAGCGATGCTGGCCCAGGCCAACCAGGTGAAGCAGTCAGTACTCGCTTTGCTTCAGTAACAAAATCTTCGGGGCAAAGCTCCGAGATTGATTGGTAACTTCTTCGGGTTCT
>CAJQHM010000118.1 GCA_905478195.1 uncultured Pseudomonadales bacterium | reverse complement strand
ACTGGCGTTCGGATTATTCTGTCCACATACGGTGCAACGGTAATATTCGGTGATCCTGCCTTCACGCCACTCTTCAGGATCACCTGCATCGTCGAAGGTAACATTTCCTCCGTAGACCTCCGCCGAATACGGATTCACCATGATGTAATCCGCAGTCAATACTTCGGTATAGGGTCTTTCGTTTGTTACCACATGGGAGACCAGACGCAGCGGCTCTTGGGCAAGCGCCTCGGAGGTGAGACGCTTGTCGGAGCCGATGGGGCCAGGCACCTGATAATACTGATAGGAGTTCGGGTAGTACGCACGATTGACTATACCGAAGAGGCTTGTCGAGAACGCCTCAGTCAGCAGGCGATCGTTTGCCGTTTCCATCAAGAAGCTCTCGAATCCCTCGCCAGACATCAGCGCACGAACCGCTAGCGCCAGGTCTTCCTCGCTACCGCCGCTGACGCTGGCGATCTCCTGCTCCGTCGGCAGTCGACCCGCGTAGAGCAGAGCTGCCTTGCGCAGGGTTTGCTCGTTGTCCATCTTCGCGACGGCGGCGAAGATGCTCTGCACATTGCTGCCATTGCCAGCGACTTCATTCTGCACACTCGACACGAATTGCGACCAATCAGCGAAACCTGCACTCTCAGTTGCAAGGACTGCGCCTCCACCATGACCAATACCCTGTGGTCTTGATAAAATCTTGGAGCTGCCATTTGGCACATTCTTTATATATTCGAGAAGCGTGTTGTAGTTTGTATCCTGAAAGCCCTCAACCCCGTTCGTAACATAGACTAGCGGAGTACCCCCAGCAGGGCCCCCACTAACATGACAGCCAATGCAATTGCTCTGTATTATCGGCGAGGAGATATTGGATCTGAAAAAAGTGAGACTTGCCGCCTCTGTAACTTCCGCCTCAATCGCAACAGTTAGAGGCACGCCGCTGTAGTACAACTCACCGGTTGCGGCGGTCGTGTCATAGGCCAGGAAGATACTTAGTGTTGCGCCAGCCAGCCCCGCTGGCCCGAAGGCAACATTCTCCAGGATCGTGATGGGTTCGCTAGCCTGCAGGGTTCTGCCGGGCAGGGTCGCCTGCAGATTCTCCAGAGTCTGATCCCAAACAGCATACTCACCCGATTCGAGACGCATAAAGATGTCCGCGCCCAGCTGAATCAACAGGTAGATGTTGCCCACCGTATTTACATGGCCGCTCTCGACCTGCACCTCGGTGAAGATATCCAACGGCTGGTCGGCGCCAAAACTGGAGCCAAAGCTAACACTGTTATCAGCCGTCGCCCCGCCGAAGAACTTAGCGGTGGTAGCTATCCCCGAGCCCGTCGACGGGCTGCCCAGCTCTGGCAGCTGCGCCGCAGCGAGGCTGGAAAACAATCCCAGGCAGGAAAATAGCAGACTATAAGTCAGCAGCTTCCCCCCTGCGCATCGCGTCAATCTAGTTACTTGATATTTCATAGTCATAATCGCTCTATCCCAATTAACACGGGTTATTTAACCATATTCGATCAATCTAAATGCCGAATAGACCACAGTTTCGAAAACGCTTCCAGCTACAGGAGACCGAAGTTTGCCCTGCTATTGCTAGTTAGACGGTCTGCCTGACAGCATTTGCTACCTCTGGGTCCGATGCCCTTGGTCTATATAACGCGCTACCCCTAAAAGGGTTTACCCGGAGACGAAATCTACACTGCTTACCAGCGCAGACCTAGCAGAATCAAGCACTTGAACGAACTTCAATCCCTGCGCTGGGAATGATTCACGGTGATTTCGCTCCCACTCAAGAGACACACCAAATGAGAACCAAATTCATTTGATAATGATTCTCATTTAGAATAGTATTCTCTCCTCTAAGAATTCGCAACAACCAGGCACGTTAATGAAGCACACTAAACTCCTACTAACTATGGCGATCTCGGCAGTAAGCAGCTCCCTAGTTAATGCACAGGAAGTGGATGCTGGCATCGAGGAAGTCACCATCGTCGGCAGCCGCGAGCAGGCGCAGCGAATCGCCGGATCTGCCCACTATATTGGCTCAGACAAACTGGCACAGTTCGCCTATAGCGACATTCAGCGCATCGCGCGTGAAGTACCAGGTGTCGCTATTCAAATTGAAGACGGCTATGGGCTTAGGCCAAACATAGGTATCCGTGGCGTAGCAACCGAGCGCAGCGGTCGCATCACGCTGTTAGAAGACAATGTGCTTATCGCACCCGCTCCCTACTCCGCTCCCTCGGCCTATTATTTCCCTACCGTGGGCAGACTCAGTGCTATCGAGGTAGTTAAGGGACCTGCTGCGATTACCCAAGGGCCCTACACCATTGGCGGCGCTCTCAACATGGTGTCTACGCCAATTCCCACTGCGATGTCGGGCAATATTGTCACCGAGGCGGGCGAAAATTCCACCTACCGCGTTCATGCTACCTATGGTGGCAGAAGCGAATCCGGTTTTGGCTTTCTGCTAGAGACGCACCAGTGGCAGTCCGATGGCTTTCAAGACATCGACCGCAGCGACAATAATACGGGTCTTGATGTCGAGGATTACACGGTCAAGCTTAGCTATGCGCCCAGCGACTCTGCCCACGCGATTGAATTAAAGCTGCAGTCTACACAGCAGAATTCGAATCAGAGCTACCTCGGGCTCACCGATAGAGACTTCGACAATAGTGCGTTTCGGCGCTACGGCATCTCCGCGCTCGACAATATTGAAACCGAGCACGAGCAACAGATTCTCCGCTACAGCTACGACATTAGCGACTCCTTCGATGTATCTGTCACTGCCTACAACAACGAACATCAGCGTGACTGGTTCAAGACTGAGGGTATCGATATCGATGGCAGCAGCAGCGCCGAAGACTTCGACCGAACCAGCTGGGCCAATGTGCTTCAGGCTATCAATAGCGGCACAAGTCTGGGCGGCCTCAAC
>CAJQHM010000117.1 GCA_905478195.1 uncultured Pseudomonadales bacterium | reverse complement strand
TTCACATCCATCACGGGCAGTTTCAGATTCTGGATCGCGATGGCGTTGCGCCAACTGCGCAGGAAATGGGCTTCAAAGACACTTTAAAAGTAGGGCCTGGGCAAACCGCTCGATTCATCATGCGCTTCGAGAATTTTAGCGACCCTGATACTGCCTATATGTATCACTGCCATTTTTTAGAGCACGAAGACAACGGCATGATGGGTCAGTTCACCGTGGTCTAATATCGATATAGAATATGGCCGTTTTAACTCGAGTAATCCGCTGTAAAACCTGGCGCCAATTTTCTGAAACGTTTGGCGCAGGTATAGTCTGTTACAAGATGGAAAAATTTAGTATCCATTACCCATCGTAAATAGTTCATCATTCGTTGTTAGGTTTTTCGCGTGGATAGTATTGCCTGCGTGTGGAGAAGGTTCCTGAATCTGTGTAATGAATAGAGTAGCCCTTTAACAGCTTGAAGGGTTGAAGTTCAGAAATGGGATAGGAGAGTTCCTTTTTGTTAAATCGCTATTATGTAGTAGATAATTTCTTTGATAATCCCTAGGGGCTCGTTGAAGTTGCATTGGAGTCGGTTAAAGATCAAAAGCCTGCTGGTAATTAAGCGGGATTAACGAGGCCGACGGCCTACTTGGGCTTGCAGCAGAGAGATAGTCCAAAGCCTAACCCAGGAGCCTTCAATAAATTCATCGACGGATGGCTAGGGAAGGATCCGATTTACCCGACCCGGAGATTCATTCAAACAGAATATTCACTTAGATGGCTGCGTTGCGCCGAAATAGGCGGGTGTAGTGTATCTTTCCAAGGATCATCCTAAAGTGGACGGCACCGTTTTCTGGAGGCACAAGCGTACCGGCCTGGAAGAAGTCTCCTGAAATGAGGCAGATCTTGCCAAGAGCGGTTGGAGCAATAAAGAGAATATTAAGTATTTGCTGGAGACCGAGGGGGTTGATGACTCGCTGTGGGAAAAAACCTTGGTAGTGCCCTCTAAGTTCAATGGGCTATTTTTATTTAGGCCCTGGATGTTCAACGTCGAAAATCGAGAGTGCAATTCCAGCCATAAAAAAGGGGCTCAATAGAGCCCCTTCGTAAACCAATCTTCTAGAGACTGAACTAATCAGCTGGCTCTAAGCGCACAACTGATGTTGGCTCGCCATTGCGATCGGAGACTGCCAGATAGATGTATCCATCCATTCCCTGACGTACGTCACGGATGCGGCCTATGTCATAAACGAGAGTTTCCTCAACGACAACGCTGCGATATTCATCATCCAGCTGCAGACGCGCCAGTTGCTCCCCAGCCAGAGAGCCGGAGAAGATGTTGCCGTACCACATAGGGAACTTATCGCCGGTGTAGACCATCAGGCCTGAGGTTGCGATTGAAGGGACCCAGAAACGAGCAGGCTGCACCATGCCTTCTTCGCTGATGCCAATGTGAATTGGTCTGCCGAATGCGCCATAGTTCGCGCCGCGTCCAACTACAGGCCAGCCATAGTTGTTGCCAGGCTCGATTCGGTTAATCTCGTCACCGCCTTGAGGACCGTGTTCTGATTCCCAGAGATCACCTGTTTCAGGGTGTATCGCCAAGCCTTGTGGGCTGCGGTGTCCGTAGCTCCAAATCTCTGGAAGGATGCCGGACTGTCCAACGTAGGGATTGTCGTTAGGTACTGTTCCGTCGTCATTAAGGCGGACAACAACACCTTGGTGATTGCTTCGATCCTGTGCCGGGTGGGCGCGCAGCGCAGCTTCGTCTCCAACAGGAGGAGCCATACGGTCACCAAGAGTCAGAAACATATAGCCATCGTTATTGAAGACGATCTTGCCTCCGTAGTGTCCGAAACCTGCTGCCTGCGCTTCGAAGATTTCTACCACGTTAGTTAGACGGTCATTTTCCAGCCGTCCGCGGGCGATAGCTGTTGCCGAGCTGTCGGCTGTCTTCTTGGAATAGGTCAAATAGACCCAGCGGTTGTCATTAAAATTGGGGTGAGGCAGTACATCAAAGAGCCCACCTTGGCCTTCATAGAAAACTTCCGGGACACCAGGGATCGCTTCTGGAAGAAGATTTCCATCGCGCACGATGCGCAGGCGTCCTGGTTTTTCTGTAATCAGCATGTCGCCGCCGGGCAACCAGGCCATGGACCACGGTTGTACCAGATCCTCGGCTACGGTCACGACGCGGTAGTCGTGATTGGACGATTTATAGACGTCCTGTGCACTCACGCTAGCTGCAGCAGTTGCCAGTAGGGCGGTACCAGCAAGTTTTAACAAATTGCGAAACATAGTTTATTCCTCTTTAGTTTCTAAGCATCTTCAACCTATCTGAACCAGACAGGTGAATAGTAAATTGAATCATGTCGTGGCTATATAGTGCCTACTCACAGGCAAGCTCATCTGCCAACTGTGCTCCGTGAATCCGGGTGAATCTGCTGCCCGGCGCGGGTGGCAGTGAGCATGGACAACCTCGAATTCGCTTGCTCGGAGGTACTCTTAACCAAGTCGAGCCGCCGAATCCAGCCTACAGAGTCTATCTTAGTAACGAGAGAGTATATAGTCGATGAACTATAGATTTAAATCAATCTCTTACTGCCCGCTTGAGCTATAGTCGCTGGTTGTTTGTGCTTGAGCGCTAAGATGCGCGTTTAGGCTCCTAAATTCGGCCATTTGAGGGCTTTTGTGGTTAGATGGTGGTTTCTGGCTTTTGCAGTTACAAAGAATTACAAACTCGGCCATTCATAGTCAGTTAAGCATCTGATATTTATCATGGTTTTCGAAGCGCAATAGTGGCGTGCACTTGCTTGTAGTGGGCAGATTGCTTATCCTTCTCATCCCGCATATTGCAGGCAACTAATGCACCCATATTTGCTATTTATTTGGTGTTACTTCGCAGGCCAGACAGCTAGGCCGAGCCGATTGACGGGTGCGCTGGAATTAAAGAATTATTATCTGGAGAGTCCAACAAGATGAGAATAAAAAACCGTCTGATTTCATCATTCATCCTGAGTATAGGCACCATAGCCTTTGCCTCAGCGGCATGGGGCCAGTCTGGTACTACTGTCGCCGATGGCGATTGGCCGGATCATCACGGTAATAAATTTGCACAACGTTATTCTCCTCTGGATCAGATCAATGCAGAAAACGTCAACGATCTGGAAGTAGCCTGGACTTTCGCAACGGCACCTATTGGGCCCTCACCGGAATTCAATAATCCTTCTACACCCATCGCGATCGATGGCGTGCTGTATGTCACTATGGGCAATACCCGTAACGTCGCTGCTATTGACGCTACCACCGGACAACTATTGTGGCTCTGGCGCCCGCAAGAGGGCGACCGCTTCGATAAGGCCCCGCGTAAGGGCGCAGGCCGCGGACTATCGCATTATCGCAGCAACGGCGAAGACCGCATTCTGACTATCACACCGGGCTTTCTGTTGGTTTCTTTAGATGCCAAGACAGGTATTCCAGATCCGAATTTTGGCGACAATGGCCGTGTAGACCTTTTCATGGGTCTGCGCAACGCCGAAGACGACAGGTACGATGACATCGATATCGGCTCTTCTATGCCTCCGTTCGTGATGAATGACGTGGTTGTAGTTGGTCCGGCGCATCGTGTGGGCATGCGTCCACGTTCCAAGTCGAATGTTAAGGGTGACGTGCGCGGATACGATGCTCGCACCGGTGAGCATCTATGGACCTTTCATACCATTCCAGAGCGGGGCGAAGTGGGCTTTGAAACATGGCTGGATGGCGGCGTCGAATTCACGGGTAATGCCGGTGTTTGGGCGACTATGTCGGGTGACCCAGAGATGGGCCATCTTTACCTGCCAGTAGAATCGGCCACAGGTGACCGCTTCGGTGGTGATCGACCAGGCGACAATCTTTTTGCGAATGCGCTGGTAGCGGTGGATATCAAGACCGGCGTACGTCAGTGGCACTTCCAGTTGATTCACCACGATATTTGGGACTGGGATAATCCAGCCGCACCTATCGTTGCTGACCTGCCGAATGGCCGCCAGATTGTCATGCAGGTGACAAAACAAAACTGGGTTTACACTTTTGATCGTATTACTGGTGAGCCGGTATGGCCAATTGAAGAATTGCCCGTTCCTGCTGGTGATGTGCCAGGTGAGTGGTATGCGCCAACGCAGCCATTTCCTACTCGACCTGCTCCCTTCGACCGTCAGGGTGTCTCGGAAGACGATATAATCGATTTCACCCCGGAGCTTCGCGCAGCGGCCATGGAAGCGGTGTCGGATTTTCGATTTGGGCCAAATTTGTATACGCCACCGTCTCTATCTGACGCGGCGGACGGTACTAGAGGCGTCCTAAGTCTGCCTTCGTCGACAGGCGGAGCTAACTGGGAAGGCGCGGCGCTAGATCCAGAAACAGGCATTATCTACGTTCCTTCCAGAACGGCGCTGGCGATTCTGTCAGTAGGTAATGATCCCGATTCTGATCTTGCCTATTCGATGGCGTTTGGTGTGCGTGTGCCACGAGTGCAAGGCCTGGACGTGATCAAGCCCCCATACGGTCGCATCACTGCGATCGATATGAACAGTGGCGATCACGTGTTTCAGGTAGCTAATGCCGATACACCGGATCGAATCAAGAACCATCCGGCTCTGCAGGGTGTAGACATACCGCGAACAGGCGTGCCTACGAGAGCGGGACTAGTACTCACTAAAACTTTGCTGTTTGCTGGTGAAGGTGGTGGTGGCCCAGGTGCCAGCCCGATCTTCCGCGCATACGATAAGCAAACCGGCGAGATAGTTGCCGAAATAGATCTGCCCAATACACAATCCGGGCAACCCATGACCTACGAGGTCGATGGCAAGCAATATATTGCCATGTTTGTAAGCGGTAGCGGCGGGCCAGCTCAACTAGTTGCCCTAGCCTTACCGTAATTTTTGAACCAGGAGTTATTATGACTATGCGAACTTTATTGAATCGAGCAGCACTAGCACTACCTTTGCTTTTAATTGGTCTACCTGCGCAAGCGGCAAACTGGGTCATCGACCCGGGAATGTCTGAGGTAGTCTTTAGGTACGCCTACGGAACGGACCCCTATGAAGGTCGATTTACAAATGTTCAGGCTACCTTTGATATTGATCCGATGCGCCCTACTAGTTGCGAATTCAATGTAACTATTAACATTGCAGATATTACTGTCGATTCACCAGAAGTTCTTGATTACTTGCTCGACTATGAGCTGTTCGATGTAGACTCTTGGCCAACTGCGACGTTTACGGCAGAGAAATGCCGTTTAACTGGCGTTACTTCTTTCGAAGCCGACGGGACGCTAACTATTCGCGACGAGACTCATCCACTTACTTTTCCATTCGATCTCAATATCGAGACCTGTGATGGACAAGTTTGTTTCAATCTCACAAGTGAAGTAGTTATTCAGCGACTCGACTACGGTGTTGGTCAGGGTTACTGGGCAAATACTTCCGAGGTTCCAAACGATGTAACCGTTTCTGTTGATGTCTACGCGGTTCAAGAATAATTTAATTAGTTATATAACAAATAGGCTATAGCAATGTTTATTAGAATATTTTTCAATCTCCGTCGCCTTTCTTTGCTACTGATTTGTTCGGCATTTCTGGTTTCATGTGATCGTTTGCTGACACCTGATTTTAATACCGATGTAACTGAGCTTAGAGGAGGGGCGTATACGCTGGATCCAGACCATGCAACGCTGCTTTGGAAAATAAATCATCTAGGTTTTTCTACATTCATCGGCCGCTTCAATGACTTCGATGCAACTCTGGATTTCGATCCGGAGAACATCGAGAGTTCACAAGTGGAAGTAGTAATTAACACGGCCGGGCTCGACATCAACAACGAGGAATTCGCAGAGGAGCTTCGCGGTGATGCCTGGTTTAATGTCGAACAGTTTCCACAGGCTGTGTTTAGATCCACGTCTTTTATCGAAGCTATCGATGAAGATAGCTTTGTATTTACCGGCGACCTAACTCTATTAGGTGTTACGGCTCCGGTTGATCTGGAAATAAACTTTCACGGTGGTGGCCGTAATTTCCTTACGCGTAGCTACACACTCGGTTTCTCAGCAAGCACAAGTTTCTTGCGTTCGGACTACGGACTGGATCGATTCACCAGCTTCGGTGTTGGCGACGAAATCGAATTAGAAATTCACGTTGAGTTCATGGCGCAGTAGTCAGCTATACTCGACAGTAAGGTTAAATTGAACCCCATTCGGCGCAGTCGGATGGGGTTTTTTATTGGATGGGCGGCCTAGGCTTCGTCTCTGCTATTGCTATCACTTGGGCAGGCATATTGGTGTTACCTGTCATTTGAGGCATACTTCTAATTCCTCGACCTTTCTATTAGCCACAATCATCAACCTTAGGGAGCTTTGCACATGCCTTTCCCAAGACTAAGACTAAGCCCAGGCCCGAGACTGAGAAAGACCCGGTTAAGCCTAGCTATTCTGACTGCAACAACGGTGTTTGGATTATCTTCAGTAGCTCAAGCACAGGTGCCAATTATCCAACCCGGTGCACCCGGTCAAGCAAGCCGTGTCATCACGGCAGAACAGGCCTCAAACCTTGCTGACCTTTCCTACTCACTAGGTGACATACAGTTTCTGCGGGGCATGATTCCGCATCACGCGCAGGCCAAGGAGATGTCAGCACTGGCGGAAGACCGGACGAATAATCCGACAGTTCTGGCGGTAGCCGAACGCATCACTCTGTCTCAAGACGATGAGATTTCCATGATGCAGGGGTGGTTGCGTGACCAGGGACTCGAAGTGCCTGCCGACGATGTTCATCATCAACCGGGCTTCGAGCGCATGAAGGGCATGCTTAGCGATGAGCAGATGGAGGAACTGGCCGCCGCATCCGGGCCCGAGTTCGATCGGCTCTATTTGGAATCTATGATCGACCACCATCAGGGTGCTCTGGAGATGGTCGAGATGCTGCTAGACCAGCGTGGTTCCGCGCAGGATCCGCTACTCTACGAATTTACCTCTGATGTAACCTCCGATCAGACTTCAGAAATTGAGCGTATGGATACCTTGCTCGCGAGCTTTAATCCGGACCCGCGGGTTGGACTGGCGGCAGGGTTCAGAGATGCCGGTGAGGCCTCATTGAACATGGAGGTAGTCGCCTCATTACCGAAGCCGGCGGGTTTCTTCGACCCAGATAGACCGTCCGGAATATCGGCGCGGCGTCTGCAAGAGCTTGAAGAGGAAGCGGCGGCTGCGGACGGCAATGCCCCGGAGACGCCGACTGAGGACGAGGAGGAGGATGAAAACTCCGATCCGCGTCCGGCCCTGCTTAGCTTCTCAAATACCGACCTGCTTTTTGCAGGTGACTATATGGTTGCCGGAAACTACCATGGCTTCAATGCCTACGATATAAGCGATGCACAGTCACCACGGCATATTTCATCGGTTGTCTGCCCGGGTGGGCAGGGTGATGTGTCATTGGTTGGTAATCTTTTGATCATGTCGGTACAGGAGACTCGCGGCCGGCTGGATTGTGGATTGCAAGGTGTGCCGGAGTCTGTGAGTGATGAGCGGGTGAAGGGCATTCGCATATTCGATGTCAGTGATTTCACCAATCCAACTCAGGTTGCGGCCGTGCAAACTTGCCGTGGCTCGCACACACACACTGTAGTGTCTGACCCAAATACGAATTCGGGCAATATCTATGTTTACGTGTCGGGCACGAGTGGTGTGCGCGATGACGAGGAGCTGGCAGGCTGCTCCGATGATTCCCCCTTTGAGGATGAAAATTCGGCGCTGTTTCGCATAGAAGTAATCGAGATTCCTGCGCAGAATCCTGCCGCGGCACGCATCGTTAACCGACCGTTTATTTTCGCGGACACTGACTCAGGCACACTAGCGGGCTTGTGGGATGGTGGCGATCATGGCGAGGGAACACAAACTACCAGTCAGACCAACCAATGCCATGACATCACGACCTTTCCGGACATCGGTTTGGCAGCCGGCGCTTGTTCGGGCAATGGCATACTAATGGATATTTCCGACCCTGCGAATCCTGAGCGCCTTGACCAGGTTATTGATCCTGGCTTTGCCTACTGGCATTCCGCTACTTTTAACAATCGCGGTGACAAGGTGATCTTTACCGATGAGTGGGGTGGCGGTGGCCGGCCTAGATGCAGAGCGCAGGATCCTCTTACCTGGGGCGCGGATGCGTTCTATGACATCGTCGACGGCAAGCTGCAATTTCGCAGTCACTATAAAATGTCGGCTCCGCAGACAGATACAGAGAACTGTGTCGCTCACAATGGGTCCCTGATACCCGTGCCCGGTCGTGATCTTTTCGTACAAGCCTGGTATCAGGGTGGCGTGTCGGTAGTGGATTTCACTGACTCAATGAACCCTGCTGAGATCGCCTTCTTTGACCGTGGCCCTATCGATGCCGAGGAATTAATTACCGGAGGCTACTGGTCTACGTACTGGTATAACGGCCACATCTACGGCACTGAAATTTCTCGTGGACTCGATGTGTTAGCGTTGCAGCCTAGCGACTATTTAAGTGCCAATGAGATCGCGGCGGCTTCCCTGCCCGAATTAAACGGCATCGTTAATGCGCAGACGCAGCAGATCGTCGAGTGGCCCATGGTGCCGGTTGTGGCACGGGCCTATCTCGACCAGTTGCTCAGAGAGAACACTATAGACTCGGCGCAGGCCGCTGAGCTGGTTGATGCGCTAGACCGTGCCGAGGCATTACTCGGTGGCGGTAATGGCAGTCGTCGCAGCACGACGCGGGACCTGAACAATCTAGCCGAGGATTTTTCCGATGCGGCGGGCGACTAT
>CAJQHM010000116.1 GCA_905478195.1 uncultured Pseudomonadales bacterium | reverse complement strand
AGCAACCAGATAGGAGTCGAGTAGCGGTTTCTGGCTATAGTGCCAATATTATCATTGCGCTTGACCTGGTATGACTCGACTCCCTGAATGCGATAGTTGCTGAAAAATTCCCCCTGCAGCTTGGAATGGAACGCCCTGCGAGTGCGTTCAAATTCCGCAATATTCACATTGGAAAAATCCAGAGCCAGACGCTTACCAACGATGACCGGGTCCTGGAACGCCATATTGTTTAATCTGCGCACGTCCCATGCTCGAATTCCCAACCAGTCTGCAAAATGCCCAAGAGTCTCTGAGGCTTGAACCTCCACCGTATTATTGCTCGCCACCGTATAATCAGACGGGTCGGCAGACAGGCTTTCAACCAGTCGCTCATTACTTTCACTAAGATCAATTACCGGATCCAAGGCCTCTGCCACGCTTTCCTCATCGGTAACGGGACCTTCTAGCTCCTGATTGTCAGGCAATACAGCGGCAGGGGGAATGCGCAACGCCAGTTGTTCCTCTAACTGCATTACTGGCTCCGAGATGGCCTCGATGTCTGCCTCGGCAACTGCTTCGACCTGAACCTCAGCAGGCGGGGTCGGCTCCGCGGTCTCGGCGATGGCGGCAACCTGAATATTGTCGTTCACATAGCCGGGCATGGTGAGTTTCTGGCCCGGATAAATTTTGTGGGGGTCTTGAAGACCATTTATACCCAATAACGCTTGCTCCGTGACACCATAGCGAGCCGCTATCAGAGAAACCGTATCGCCGCGGCGCACAGTATAGGCTCCTTCATCGGAAACTGCTGACGCGATCTGCAGAGGCTGGCTGTTATCCTGAGGCAGCAGAAGACGCTGACCTATCTGGATCCTGTTTCGACTGGGTAACTGATTCAATGCCGCGAGTCTTGTCACCGACGTATTAAAGCGTCTGGCGATGACGGACAGGCTGTCTCCGCGTTCGACGACATAGGCGACATCTGGTGTCTGTACCGAGAATTTGAACTGATTAGGTACCATCGCCAGGATGTCACCAGAGGGCACTACTTCTTCACGCACCTTGACAGTAAATCCCGATGGAATTCTTTTGTTTCCCTCCCAGACCACTGGGCGAAGGGCTCTATTGTCGACGCGCAACTGCTCCAGGCTAATTCCTATCGAGCTGGCAAAAACTTCTGCATCTATGAAGGAATCCGTTGTGATCTCGCGGAATTGCGGTGCGGGATTAAAACGCACCTCGCCGAAAAATTCATCTGCCCTATTCTCAACTTCAAGTACGGCGAGAAACTGCGCATAGAAATTACGCGACGCAAAGCCAAATGATCTCCCACGGTAATTCGCGACAATTTTTTCGATATCCGTTGTTTTCGTTTCTCTAACCGCCCTGGCAATTCCACCGGCGCCATGATTGTAGGCGGTAAGCGCCAAAGGCCAGGTTCCCAACACGCTATAGTTGTACTCAAGTAGACTCATGGCCGCATTGGTTGCGGTATAGGGATCCATCCT
Organism: uncultured Pseudomonadales bacterium; assembly: GCA_905478195.1. Lineage (GTDB taxonomy): Bacteria > Pseudomonadota > Gammaproteobacteria > Pseudomonadales > Pseudohongiellaceae > UBA9145. Next base: position 11,042 of record CAJQHM010000116.1, on the reverse strand, counting down.
CTCGTCGACGATGTGATCGATACGCATGAAGCGTTGTCCGGTGGCGCGGCCAAATTGCCACATGCCCGCAGCCGATGCGCTAGAGAACGCACCCGGATTAAACGAAGACTCAACGTGGGGGAGCACGCCAAGCTCAACCGGCAGTCCCTTCTCACGTACAACATTAACTATATGTTCTCGATAGGCGCCCGATCTTTGTAGGCCACCCAAAAATCTATCAGACTGCCCCAGCTGCCAGCGTACATTAGAAGCGGCGATGCGCAGGGTCTCGTTACTGACATTGTCTGGCCACAGGGCGAGTATATCCCGCTGAGGCCCTGTGAGTTGATCGCGCTTACCCGTCGCTAGCACCCTGAGGTCATCCTGAATCTGCTTGCGACGCGCTTCAATTAAGCGTCGATTGAGACGCATGTCAGTATAGATAACACTCAGATGCTGCGAGTCGTGTAGGAAACCACTCTGCGTGTCGACTTCGGTATACACACGAACCCAGAAGTTAACTGCCGGCTCTAATTCTGGGGGTCGGGGGAAAAGTGCAGGGTCTTGGGCCAGAGATTGCAGGGGCAATAGTAGAGAGATTTGCAGTAACAGCAGCGAAAACGCAGCGCGCCAGCTAAAGAATGCCTGCTTGCTATGCTGTGATTGTTGTACCGAATGGGTCAAACTGCACTAGCCTCATGAGCAACGGATGTTAACCGGCTAAAACATAGCAATAATGGGCTTAATCGCCAAGTGCTAATTGTCGCAGATAGGGAGGGCTGTTGAGGCCAAAAAATGATGGCCGTAGCCGAAAGGCTAGGGAATATCGTCCAGTTCAGAGCCTTCCTTCACCGGCAGCATCAAGTCTTCCCGCGTCACATTCATATACAGGATGACATTCGAAGCAATATAGATAGAGGAATAGGTTCCGATCACCACACCGATAATAAGCGCAACGGCAAAACCCTGAGTTGATTCGCCCCCAATAAGAAGAATGGAGAAGAGTACCAGTAAGGTTGTTAACGAGGTGATTAATGTTCTGGATAAGGTCTGATTTAGCGAAGTGTTCACCATCTCTATCGGCGTACCCTTGCGCATGCGACGAAAGTTTTCACGAATTCGGTCAGATACCACGATGGTATCGTTCAATGAATAGCCGATGATCGCCAGTAATGCCGCCAACGTATTCAAATTAAACTCAATGCGAAACAGAGAAAATATTCCCAGGGTTATTATTAGGTCGTGTGCGAGTGCGACCACGGCACCGACGGAAAACTTAAACTGAAAGCGCATGGCGATGTATACCATGATGATCGCCAGAGCTACCAGCATTCCGATACCACCGGACTCGACCAGCTCGCCCCCTACCTTCGCACTCACATAATCGGAACCAAGCAGGGTGATCTGACTTCCGCTGCTGTTCTGCAACAATTCTGCTATGGACTCACCGACGATAACCGCTTGCGCCGCCTGATCTCCTACCTCGATACTCTCGTCGACCGGCAACAAGACTCGAATTTCTCTATCGGAACCGAACGTGACGACCACGGCATCTTCATAGCCATTATCGCGAAGTGTCTGGTTCACCTCTTCTACCACCACCGAATCTGAATAACTCAGACGAACCGAGGTGCCCGACGTAAAGTCCAAACCAAATTCTAATGAATTGACCGCCAGAGAAATGATGGAAACAATAATTAGAATAATTGAAACGACGCCCGCTATTTTGCGGTAGCCCATAAAATCGAATTCTTTTTCAGTTAGCATAGTTATTCTTTTCCCACCGGCAGGCTTAGGCCGCTTTGGCCTTCTTGCGAAAATTACCTATGGATAGTGTCTTCACCGATTTACCACCATAGATCAAATTCACTATAGCTCTGGTTCCAACGATAGCGGTGAACATTGAGGTGATAATTCCGATCATCAGAGTGATAGCGAAGCCTCGTACCGGTCCGGTACCGATCGTATACAGTACTGCAGCAACCAGAAACGTAGTTAGGTTAGCATCTAGGATCGTGGTAAAGGCGCGATTGTAGCCCGCGTCGATGGCCTGCTGCGGTGGCGCCCCATTGCCCAACTCTTCACGTATTCTCGTGAAGATGAGGACGTTAGCGTCAACCGCCATACCAACTGTTAGAACAATACCTACGATACCTGGCAATGTGAGTGTCGCCGGAATGATCGAAGACATCACCGCCACGATCATGAGGATGTTCATTATCAATGCGGCGTTGGCCGCCATGCCGAAGGTGCGATAATAGAAGAACATGAAGATAACCACGAGGCCGGCTGCAACCTGCACACCCAGCAGGCCTTGGTCGAGGTTTTCTTGCCCCATAGACGGCCCAATAACCGACTGCTCTACAATCGTCATAGGAGCAGCCAATGAGCCTGAGCGAATTAATGGAGCCAGATCACTGGCCTCACGCGGCGTCAAACCGGTGATACTGAACTGCCTTCCTAATGGCTGCAGAATAGTAGCGTGAGTGATTAGTTCTTTGTCTTCATAGAACTCAATCTCTTCTACTTCCTCGCCGTCCTCGTTAACACTTGTAACGGTGCGAGACTTAGTCTCGATTAACAGCACATCCATGCGTCGATTCACATTATCGCGAGTCGCGCGGTTCATTTGATTTCCACCCTGCGCATCGAGACTCAATAGAACCTGAGGCTGGCTGTTCTGATCGAGTGAATACACCGCGTTGCTAACACGATCTCCTTGCAAGATTACGTCGTTATCTACATTGACTGGAATACCCTCGTACTCATAAGTCTCATAAGTCAAACTAGAGGCGCCTAATTCTGCTTCGAGGTGGAATTCCAGTGTAGCGATACGCTGCAAAATTCTAATCGCCTGAGCTGGATCCTGCATACCTGGCAGTTCTACCACGATTCTGTCAGACCCCTGCTGCTGCACCGTGGGTTCCGAAACACCTAGCGTATCCACACGATTCAGCAAGGTCGTTCTGTTTGCCTGCAAGGTGTCGTTCTGAATCTGCAGCGCCGTAGCAGGTGTCATACGCATATCCAGGATAAACACCCCTTGCGCCTCCCGATTCTGAAACTGCAGTTCGGGAAAAACATCAACGAGTTCTGATCTAGCCTGACTGCGATCATCCGCGTCCGCGAACCGAACTTCTAAATGAGAATTCGAGATCAGATTCAGCCCACGACTTCGAATTCTCTGCTCTCTTAAGATGGTTCTGACATTACTCAAATTGTCTTCCATGCGACGCGTTAGCGCGGCGTCCATGTCGACTTCCATGAGGAAATGCACACCGCCCTGCAAGTCCAAGCCCAGGTTCATCTTTCCCGCGCCAATGGCTTGCAGCCAACCCGGCGTAGTAGGCGCAAGGTTGAGGGCTACGATATAACTATCACCCAAAGCCTCTTCGATCGCTGTCTTCGCCCGCAATTGGTCGTCCAGGTTATTCAAGCGAATAAGAATGCTCTCGCTATCTACCTCCTCACCGAAGAATTGAACCTCGGCCGCTTCCAGAGCCGACATGATGGTGGGTAAGTCCCCCTGACTTAACTCTGTTAGCTCATGGGATATCTGTAGGGCAGGGTCATCTGGATAGAGGTTAGGCAGGGAATACATGAAACCCCAGATAACCACTAAGAGAATGAGAATATTTTTCCAGGCCGGGTATTTGTTCAACATATTGAGTTACCAGCTAGTTCTTGTTCGTCGGTTTGTAAACGCGTTACTTCAAAAGTCCGGCGTAACTAGATCTGATTGATTGTTCCTTTTGGTAGGACCGCTGCGACTGAAGATCTCTGCAACTTGAGTTCTACATTCGGCGCAACTTCCACGGCAATGTAGTCATCGCTCACCTTAGTAACCTTGCCCATAAGCCCGCCCGAGGTCATCACTTCATCACCCTTGGAGACGCTGGAAATAAGCTCTTTATGTTCTTTGGCTCGCTTCGATTGCGGACGCCACAAAATCAGATAAAAAAGGACGAACATGCCGCCGAATAGAATTAGGTTGTACGTCATAGACGGTTGCCCCGCCGCTTCCTGGGCATAGGCTGTAGGGAAGATAAAATTCATGAATGACTCTCTCAGGGAAATAGTAAAACCGTTCAGGCAAATAAAGACAGGGATTGTACCCCGCTTCAATGCACTACTTATATTGCTAATTTTAGTTAGCCGGCTTTATATCGACGTTCACGGCGTCTTACTCTTGTGAGCCGTTTTCTGCAGCGTCTGGCTATTGACTGCAAACCCGGGATCGATCTGCCTTCCGACCACCTTCTCAGTAATTTGGGATTATTGCTTTATTTTCAAGTGCCTAGATCGAATAATCAGGACAATTTTTGCTGATCTTCTTCAAACTGGCTGACAAAGGCGCTCAATCTACCCTGTTCTATTGCCCCACGCAAACCCGTCATCAGGGACTGATAGTAGTGCAAATTGTGAATCGTATTGAGCTGCGCTCCAAGCATCTCGCGGCATTTGTCTAGATGATGCAGATAGGCTCGGCTGAAATTCTGGCAGGTATAGCAGCTGCAATTGTCGTCCAGAGCAGCGGTGTCGTTACGGAATCGACTATTACGCAGTCTGAGCAAACCCTGAGAGGTAAAAATATGGGCATTGCGTGCGTTTCGTGTGGGCATGACACAGTCGAACATATCGATCCCCTCACTGACGGCATGGACGATATCGGCAGGTGTACCTACTCCCATCAGATAACGCGGCTTTTCTACGGGCAGCCTTTGACCACAGAACTCAACTATCGCCCGCATCTCTGCCTTGGGCTCTCCGACGGAGAGTCCGCCCAGGGCATAACCGTCGAACCCCAGCTCCATAAGGCCCGCCAGTGATTCCTCTCGTAGCTTTTCGAACATGCCGCCCTGAACAATGCCAAACAAGGCAGATTTATTGTCGCCGTGGGCCGCTACGCAGCGCGCTGCCCAGCGCATTGATAGCTGCATGGAGTCTCGTGCTTCCGTTTCCGTGGCGGGATAAGGGGTACACTCATCAAACACCATGATGATATCCGAACCTAGTTGATGCTGAATCTCTATGGCATTTTCGGGACCCAAAAAAATTTCTGCACCGTCGACCGGAGACTTGAACTTCACCCCCTGCTCTGAAATCTTGCGCATCTCACCCAGACTAAATACCTGAAAGCCACCTGAGTCCGTCAAGATAGGCCGGCTCCAACCGGTAAAGTCGTGCAGATCACCGTGATTCATGATGACTTCGGTACCCGGTCGCAACATGAGATGAAAAGTATTGCCGAGGATTATGTCGGCCCCGGTATCGCGAACCTGTTGCGGACTCAGACCTTTGACACTGCCATAGGTACCGACAGGCATAAAGGCTGGCGTAGCTACTTCGCCCCGCGGAAACTGCATGGCGCCGGTTCTGGCCTTGCCATCGGTGGCATCTATCTGAAATTGCATATGACAGTTGGGCATGATTAACGCTTTCTTAAATTCTCTTGTTTAGCTATCGATCAATGTTCACGAGTAGCACGGAATTCTATATCCGGCCAGCGTTCTTCCATCAGACTGAGGTTCACTCTTGTGGGCGCAAGATAGGTCAGATATCCACCGCCATCTATAGACAGGTGCTCATGCGCCTTCTTCTTGAATTCTTCCAGCTTGGCCTTATTCCCGGAATCCACCCATCTGGCAACATTGACCGTAACTGGCTCGTAGATACAGTCGACCTTGTATTCATCTTTTAATCGAAAGGCCACCACTTCAAATTGAAGGACACCTACAGCGCCGACTATCAGATCGTTGTTGCGCAGCGGCAGAAACACCTGAGTTGAGCCCTCTTCGGAAAGTTGAGTGAGCCCCTTCTGCAGTTGCTTCATTTTAAGCGGATCTTGTAGTCGTATTCGTCTAAATAGTTCTGGAGCGAAATGGGGAATACCGCGAAACTTCAGTTCCTCGCCGGTTGTGAAGGTATCTCCAATCTGAATCGTCCCGTGATTATGCAGGCCTATAATATCGCCTGACACAGCAGACTCTGCCTGCTCTCTGTCGCCGGCCAGAAAAGTAACCGCGTCCGCCACTTTCACATCCTTGCCAATGCGCGTATGCCGCATCTTCATACCCTTGGTATACTCTCCGGAACAGATTCTCATGAACGCGATTCTGTCACGATGCTTCGGATCCATGTTTGCCTGAATCTTAAAAACGAAGCCGCTAAAGTCCTTCTCTTTAGCACTTACGACCCGCGTCTCCGTTTCTCTGTCCTGCGGCTGGGGAGCCCAGTCTACAAAATCCTCAAGCATTTCTTTTACACTAAAATTTCCCAGAGCCGTACCAAAATAAACAGGGGTCAGGTCACCCTTTAAATATGCCTCTCTGTCAAAATCATGGCTGGCACCGCGCACCAGTTCTATCTCGTCTTTAAAATCTTGCGCATAGCTTCCGAGAAGCTCTTTCGTCTCAGGGCTGTCCAAACCATCTATGACAACTTCTTCGGGAATTTTATTTCCCTGGCCCTGTTGATAGACATGAATCTTGTCTTCATACAGGTTATAGACGCCCTTGAATTCCTTGCCCATACCTAGCGGCCAGTTTATCGGCGCACACTTTATGTTGAGCACCGTCTCGATCTCATCGAGAATCTCAATAGGGTCACGAATATCTCTGTCCAGCTTATTGACGAAGGTGAAGATCGGAGTGTCGCGCAGACGACAGACATCCATCAACTTGATTGTTCTCTCTTCTACACCCTTTGCTCCATCTACAACCATGAGGGCGGAGTCAACAGCGGTCAGAACGCGGTAAGTGTCTTCGGAGAAATCTTCATGGCCGGGTGTATCCAGCAGATTCACCATGCGCCCCTTATACGGGAACTGCATCACCGATGAGGTCACCGAGATACCACGCTGCTGCTCCATCGCCATCCAGTCCGATGTCGCGTGACGATCGGATTTCTTACTCTTTACCGAGCCTGCCACCTGAATCAGGTTGCCGAATAGCAATAATTTTTCCGTGATGGTGGTCTTACCAGCATCGGGATGGGAAATAATAGCCATAACGCGCCGGCGCCCTATTTCGTCGTTAAGTGCTTCAATGCCCATGCTGATATGCCGTGTTGTGATCTTAGAGAGTGCAGTACAAGCTCTCTAGCCAGATTGCAGAAGTAGTAGATCGTCTGTCCATTCAAATCGGGCGCGATTATAGCAGCAGGGAGCAAGACTAGGGAAACCGATCGCTAGCACTGGCCTACAGATGGGCTGCCGGTTACTCTACAATATCTAAAAACACGACTAAGTAACTCAGCACAAGGAATCGCCGATATGGATTTCACCTTATCTGACCAACAAGTAGCGCTCAAGCAATCAGTGCAGAAGTTTGCCCAGAAGGAACTCCCTGATATCGCCAGACAAATAGAAGAGTCTGACGAACCCCCAGGCATCGAATTACGCAAACGCTACGCTGAACTGGGCTATCTTGGCGTTAATCTCGACGAGAAATACGGTGGCGCAGGAATGTCCCACCTCGACGCCGTAATAGTCCTCGAGGAGATCGCCAAGGTCTCCATTGCTGTGGCCTTTCCCATCTTCGAATCCTGCTTTGGCCCTAGCCTTGCGATCGCACATTTTGGTAGCGACCAGCTACGCGAGAAAATACTGCCAAGAGTCTGCTCCGGCGAGATTGTAGTCGCGGTCTCCATGTCCGAGCCCGACGCCGGATCAGCGCTTACCGACCTGACAACCCAGGCCAGGGTCGAGTCTGACCGCCTGGTTGTTAATGGGAATAAACGCTGGTGTTCTGGCGCCGGTCATTCCGAGGCCTATGTTGTCTACTGCCGCATGGACGATATCCCCGGAGCGAAAGGCATCGGAGCGGTAGTCATAGAAAAAGGCAGCGAAGGATTCAGCTTTGGCAAGCGTGACCATCACATGGGTTTTCGCGGAGTGGCTAGCGCCGATATGTATTTCGACGACGTGGAAGTTCCCAAGGAAAACGTGCTTGTCGCTGCGGGAGGCTTCGGCAAACTCATGGACGCATTCGATCTGGAACGTTGCGGTAACACAACCATGTCTCTCGCCGTTGCACAGTCGGCATTCGACTACGTTCTGCAATACTCTCAGGAGCGCCGGCAATTCGGTAAGTCACTGATTGATTTCCAGGCTGTGCAATTACAGATTGCCGAGATGAAAATGCGGCTAGAAGCGGCACGACTTCTGCTGTATCGAGCCGTAGTCAACGCCGAGAAAGGCCTGCCCTCTATCGCCGAAAGCTCGGTCGCCAAATGTTTCGCCAATGAAGCTGCGCGCGAGGTGACAGGCAAAGCCATGCAACTCATGGGCGGCTATGGCTATTCGAAGGAGTATCCCCTGGAGCAGAAGTTGAGAGATGCCTGGGGATGGGGTATTGCTGGCGGTGCCATCGACATTCAAAAGGTCAATATAGCAGCAGCTCTGGTCGGCAGACGCTTCAATCAGCGCGCAAAGTAATCTAAAAACTGACTAGTGAAGTACTGCGCTTTCCGGCTTGGCTTTGCTCTCCGCAAATTCCGGATGCAAGACGTCGCTGCGTTTCGCTAGCAGCAAATCGTGTCTGGCAAGTCTATCGTACTCATCAGAGGCACAGACATCGATGTCTTCCAATAAAACACAAACCACGTCATCGTCTTCAATGTCGACCACGATGCAGGGTTTGAATCCGACAATCGTATTCAGTGAAGCAAGTGCACCAACTTCGCAGCTGTGCGCAGGGTACAAACTATTAGACTCTTTCAATAAGCCATAGGAAGTGAAGGCAACGCCGAACCCTGCTGCCGCGACAATGTGTATAATCTCGATGATTGCAGGGTCGCTTAGATCGATCCGAACCGTTTCGGATATCAGCTGATTATTTGCCAGTTGTTTTTGATTGACCAGCTTCAGGAACAGACTGATATCTTCCTGATTCCATTCGAGGGTCTCTTCTTTCTCTGAGCGACTGCTGTCGGATGAAAGGCTGAGTACACTGGTCTCAATTGTAAGGTCTTTAACTTCAGTTTCCGGGGGGCAAGGAACTACCATGGCAACAGAGCAATAGCCTTCGCTACTCTCGGCACTCAGACGCCATAGAAAGGGAATGTCAGCGGTTAACTCAATCATTTTCTAATGCTATATAGCTAGTGTGGGTTCAAACATAGCACATTCTATTGGTCGGTTTAATCTGAATCTCAATCGCGGCCTTTCAGCTGGATTAGGCGCAATTTTAAACTAGCCACTTAGCGCACACTGCTGAAGCGCTCTCAAGTAAGCTTCCTTAAGCCATTGAGGAACTTGAAAAATTCGACTTACAGATGATAATTATTTTTTCCACAGATTCTGTGGATAACTCAGTGCATAAATCGCCAAGAATAGCTTCAAGCCTCGGAATTACGCTCGCATGGCACAAATTGATCAATTTTTAGCCAATGAGTTAAATCTATATTATTCAGTCACTTGCGAGTTTTGGAATTTACAATCTAAAATAAAACCTGCTTATTTTTAGTGTTTTATGACAGGAGCTTCATTTTTGTGCATAAATTAGCGCGGCAAACGCAATTTCGCAAATGTAAGAATTCCTTTATCACTGTTTTTATTGAAGTTTTTCAGTCTATAGTACCGTTCGTTCTCGCAGCTAGATTGCCAGGTTTTACCCAATCACCATGATCAATATCCCACTGAAGCTCACCGTTGTCGTCTGCCTAGCTCTAATCGCAGTTATCTCAGCAATGACATGGACAATCCTGCGTACGAATCGACTCGAATCCGCGGCTCAAGAATTGGCTCTAACAGTATCTGAGGAAAGTTTTACAATTGACTATCCTGCCACCCTGATCGAAAACTTGCACCCCGATTATCTAGCGCAGATTCCACCCAGAAGCCTGCTGCGCTATCTGAATAACGCGACACAAAGACTGGGGTCATTAGATTCCCTGATAAGTATCCGCGGCAGCACTGACATTCCCCTGCTATCCATAGGGGATAAGGCTACCTCGGCAAATTATGAAGTCGAGCTCAGCTTTCGCAATACACCCGCAAGCCTTCAACTCGAAATGCTACTTACTAACAACCAATGGCTAATATCCAAATTCGACATAGTAGCCGATGTACTTGCCAACTAGGCGGCTGCGTTAGCGCATTATAAGCTGATACACGGACGGTACCAGGAGAGTCGCACACACCAGTGCCAGTAACACATCGCGATCTAAATGGTACTGCAACAGTGTTGCATCGGGCAGATTAATGGCAAAAACGCCGAGTATCACGATGACTAAAAAGATGACGTTCTTGCTCAGCAACATGCCCGCTACCACAAACGCAATAGAAAAAGCGAAGAGGTAATTATTCTCCAGCCCAAAGCGGGCCAGAATTTCATTCGCTATAGCTATCCCCAAGGTAATGAAAACTACTGAACAATAAACAAGCGGCTGAATAAACTGTCTTTGTCGTTCCATACTAAAACCTCTCAAGCTAATCACTTTTAGTGAACTTGAAAAAGACTATAGAACAAGCGATGGGCTTAGGGGTGGTCAATGGCCCATAATATGAACTGGTTCAAACCCTAGTTATGCGCCAACCGTCACTTTCTCTGTAATATCCACGCTCAGGACTTTAGGGAGGGGACAAAAGCTGCAAAAACCCGGAATTTCGGCGGGAAAATACGGAATAAGAGCTTTCTCTTTAAAGAAGGATTCTTGGAACCTGAAAATGGTGCCGGCGGGAGGGATTCTTTCCACCGGCTTATCTGGCAAGCTTATTAAACGATTTTATTCCGCAACAACACGCAGTAGTTGCTGATAGTCAGTGAGGCCCTGAAATATTTTAGCGATGCCATCCTGCTTCATGGTCTGCATGCCATCCTTAAGTGCCTGCGCGCGAATCGTGTCAAGCTCAGCCTTCTGATAGATCATTGCCTGCAGTTCATTCGTTCCCAACAGCAATTCGTGAATACCTGTTCGCCCTTTATAGCCAGTTCCACCGCAGTCATCACAGCCAACCGGCCCCTGCAACTCGATACTGTCCATATCCATCTCAAGCTCCTTGAATTCCTCACGGCCGTAAGCATCGATGAGATGGTTCAATTCTTTTTCATCAGGCTTAT
>CAJQHM010000115.1 GCA_905478195.1 uncultured Pseudomonadales bacterium | reverse complement strand
ACCGACGGTGCAGTCTGCAGATCCCACTTACGACTATAGTGCTCGCTGAAAGCCTTATCGGTGAAAACCCCTGTAGGACAAACCTCAACCAGGTTGCCACTAAACTCACTCTCGAGAACGCCCTCTTCGTGCCGACCGAAATACACATGATGATGAGAAGCCTGCGCAGAGAGGTCGGTACCACCTGCGTAGTCATCGTAGTAACGCACACAGCGGTAGCAGGTAATGCAGCGATTCATCTCATGATTGATGAACGGGCCTAGATATTGATTGCGATGAGTTCGCTTCTTCTTATCGTAGCGGCGATAGTTATGACCGGACATCTGCGTCATATCTTGCAGATGGCACTCACCGCCCTCTTCGCAGACTGGACAGTCATGGGGATGGCTAACCATCAGGCTCTCTATGACATCCGATCTGAACGACTTTGCCTGTTCATCCTCGATAGAAATGATCGCACCATCGCTAGCGGGCGTCATACAGGCCATAACCAGCATGCCTTCCTTGTCGTCTTCGTCGCGGTATTGTCTAACCGCGCACTGCCTACAGGCGCCGACAGATCCCATGCTGGGATGCCAGCAAAAATAAGGCAAGTCCAAACCCTGCGACAGGCATTCCTGTAACAGATTGTTATCGGGGTTTACCTCGTACTCCACCCCATCAATAACAATTTTCGCCATCTCTAACTCCAAGCGCGGTCAACAAGTTCAAGCAGGATTAATGCTTATAGCTGCAGCGCTTCTCCGTAATATGTTTTTCAAAGTCTTCTTTAAAATGCTTCAGCCCACTTCCCAGCGGCGCAGTAGCTCCAGGCGCCAGGGCACAGAACGTTCTTCCAGGCCCCAGATAAGTCACGTGATCATGCAGAATCTGCAAATCTTTTTCACTGCCCAGACCGTTCTCGAAATCGCGAAAAATCTGATCTACCCAAGGCAAACCATCGCGACACGGCGTACAGAATCCGCAGGACTCATGCGCGAAGAATTTCATAAGATTGCCAACCATGCCAACAGGACAGGTCTTGTCATCCAAAACAATCATTGTTCCGGTAGCCAAGCGGCTTCCAACCTTCGCAATCTCATCATAATCAAGTGTGATATCAAGATGCTCGGGCAACATGAAATCAGTAGAGCCGCCGCCTGGTAGAAAGCCTCTCAATTCCAGACCGTCTTGCATCCCGCCCGCATAATTTTCTATCAATTCTCTTATGGGAAGGCCTAGAGGCAACTCCCAACAACCAGGCGTCTTCACCTTACCGCTAACACCAAATAATTTCGTACCGTGATCATTGCCCTTAGTCAGTCCGTGATACCAATCTACGCCATAGGTTAAAATCCCAGGAAGATTACAGATGGTTTCTACATTGTTTACGATCGTGGGCTTACCCCACAGACCGCTGACCTGCGGAAACGGAGGCTTGGCTCTGGGATTCGCGCGCTTACCTTCCAGCGCATTCAGTAGTGCCGTTTCTTCACCGCAAATATAACGCCCCGCACTGGTATGCATGATGATGTCGAGATCGAAACCGGTGCCTAGAATATTCTTGCCTAGATAGCCCTTCTCGTATGCTTCTTTAATCGCCTTTCTTAAGGCCTGCTCGGAAACCGTATACTCGCCTCTCAGGAAGATATAGGCCTTGCTCGCCTGAATCGTATAGGCAGCTATGAGCATCCCTTCCAATAAAAGATGCGGATCACCCTCCATCAGCAGTCTATCCTTAAATGTACCCGGCTCCATCTCGTCGGCATTCACTACGAGATATTTTTGCTTAGGGGAATTATCTCCCGAAGGCACGAAGCTCCACTTTAAGCCAGTAGGAAAGCCTGCACCGCCCCTTCCCTTGAGCCCGGAATCTTTGACCAACTGCAATACATCCTCGGGGCTCAAGCCCTTCGCGATTGCGTGTAGGCTCTGATACCCCTCGTTCGCCTCATAGCCAGCGATGTCCAGCGGAGGCCGCGACATATCGATATTTTTTGTTAATGGCTTTGTTACCACTTCGATTTCCGTTTAATCCTATTTGTTCTTGTAGTCACTAATGATCGAATCAATTTTCTCTGGCGTTAGATTCCTGTGTAGATCCGGACCGACCATCATCACCGGAGCCCTGTCACAGTCACCCAGGCAGGGAACCGGTATTAGCGTGAAATCACCGTCCTCGGTGGTCTCCCCATAATCGATATCCAACTGCTGCTTGATATGACCTTTTATACCCTCGCAGCCCATAATCCAGCAGCTGACGCTATCGCAAAAAAGTATGACGTTCTTTCCTACCGGTTCGCGATAAACCAGATTAAAAAATGTTGCCACTCCCTCAAGGTCGGCCACAGGAATATCCAGATATTTAGCTATGCCTAACAGGCTTTCATCTGACACCCAGCCGTGGTACTTCTGTACGATCTTTAACGCCTCGAGCCCGACTGCCTTCTTATCTGGATAGAGAGTCATCTCATGCTCGATCTCCGCAATTTCCTCCGCGGATAACTTGCGTGCCTTCTTCGCTGTACTTGCTATAACTTGCTGGCTCATTTCACTTTCACATTCACAAATCTAGTTGTATTTCCGGCTCTCACTGAGCAACCCTTCTACCCACTATCTGTCCACATCAGCCATAACGAAATCGATACTCGCAATGATCGCAATCAAATCCGACACCATAAACCCTCGTGATATCTCGGGAATCATCTGCAAGTGAGCAAACGATGGTGTGCGAATGCGTGTCCTGTAAGAGGTGGTACTGCCATCACTTATTAGATAGTAACTATTCAGCCCCTTCGTTGCCTCGATAGTCATGGTTACCTCATTTGCTGGAATCACCGGGCCCCAACTAACGCTAAGAAAGTGGTTAATCAGGGTCTCGATATCCTGCATGGTGTTTTCTTTACGCGGCGGTGTAGTCAGCGGGTGATCGGACTTGTAGTTACCCGAAGGCATATTGTCCATGCACTGCTTAATGATACGCAGGCTCTGTCGCATCTCCTCCACTCGAATCGCGCAGCGGTCATAGCAATCGCCATTGACAGCTATAGGCACATCGAACTCGAAGTTTTCATATCCGCTATAGGGGCGCTGTTTACGAAAATCCCACTCCAGACCCGTCGCACGCAAACCGGCACCGGTCACACCCCAATTGAATGCCTCGTTGGTGTCATAGACACCGACACCCTGGGTACGTCGCTTCAAGATTCCGTTATTCATCACCATGCTGTCGTATTCGTCGAGACGCGCCGGCATGAAATCTAATAATTCCTGTATGCGCTTCTCCCAACCATTTGGCAGATCTTGCGCGACACCGCCGATACGGAACCAGCCTGGATGCATACGAGCGCCACAGATCGATTCGATGATATTGAATATGCGCTCCCGCTCTACGAACATATAGAAGATCGGTGATAACTGCCCTACGTCCTGTGCAAACGTGCCATAAAACAGGAGATGGCTACAGATTCGGAACATCTCAGAGAGCATGACGCGGATAACTTTCACTCGCTCCGGCACCTCGATGCCCGCCATCTTCTCTACCGCCATTACATAAGGCAGGTTGTTCATCACACCGCCAAGATAATCGATACGATCGGTGTAAGGTATATAAGTGTGCCAGGACTGTCGCTCGCCCATCTTCTCCGCACCACGATGGTGATAACCAATGTCTGGCACCGCATCCACGAGAATCTCACCATCCAACTGCAGGGCAATGCGAAACGCACCGTGAACACTGGGGTGATTCGGGCCTAGATTGAGAAACATGAATTCGGAATTCTCCGACTCACGCTTCATGCCCCACTCTTCCGGCTTAAATTTCAGCGCCGCCTGCTCATAATCTTCCTGCTCGTCGCTTAGAGAGAACGGTTCCATTTCCGTCGCTCTAGCCGGATGCTCCTTACGCAGGGCATGCCCCTTCCAGGTAGGCGGCAGCACGATTCGATAGAGGTTTGGGTGACCATCGAATTTAATGCCGAACATGTCCCAGACTTCGCGCTCATACCAGTTAGCGCTGGGCCACAGCTGCACGACACTGGGAATATTGAGATCACTGTCCTGCAGGGCTACTTTCACTCGGAAATCGCAATTCCCGGAGAAGGACATAAGGTGGTAGACGACGGTAAATTCGCTTGCCGGCTGGCCTGCCCGGTTGCATCTAAGCCGCTCGTCGATGGCGGTAACGTCGAATAGCATCTCGAAGCGGGGTGTAGTCTCATCCCGCAGCGCTCGCAGCACAGTCTTTATATCTTGCCGGTCCACCCAGACCGTCGGCATACCGTCACAAGTCACCTGCTCCGACCGGATGAGATCGCCATGCAACTGCCGCAACTGCTCTAACGCGGCGGGCACTGCCTGGTTACTATTTTCTGCGCTCGATATCACAATAATTTACTTTAGTTATTCGCTTTATATATCTGTTATTTATACGTCGTTTGGAGATCTAAGCTCGGTCGCTGCAATACGATCGGGCGAACGCACTACGCGCTGCACAGGGTTCGTCTCTTTCTGAATTATGCCCTGATCATTGATCACCCAACTCAGCGGGCGCCGCTCCCTCCCTATGGACTCTTGCAGAAGGATTAACCCCTGCAATAAGGCTTCTGGGCGCGGGGGGCAACCGGAAACATAGACATCAACTGGCAGAAACTTATCTACACCCTGAACAACCGAGTAGATATCGTACATACCGCCCGAATTAGCACAGGAACCCATCGAAATAACCCATTTTGGCTCTAACAGCTGTTCATACAACAACTTCACTACTGGAGCCATCTTCCGGAAAACTGTACCTGCGATGACGATCATGTCTGCCTGTCTTGGGGTACCCCGAATCACCTCGGCTCCAAATCTGGCCAAATCGTGTCGGCTGGTAAAAGCAGTTGCCATTTCCACGTAACAGCAGGAAAGACCAAAGTTAAAGGGCCAGATGGAGTTCTTTCTGCCCCACGACACCATATCCTCGAGATTAGCCATCACTACATTGCGACGAATAAACTCGTCCATGGCGCTGCCTCCCGGCTGGCCAGATGTGGCATCTTCTGCTTTTTGCAGTTCCCAACTCATAATTTGAATTCCTTTTTATTGGTCACTCCACCAGGCCCGGAGAGAGTTTTCAATTCCCGCTTCTGCGTGAGTGTGCGCCAATCCAGCGCACCGATGCGCCATAGATAGAACAAGGCCCCGATTAGAATAAAGATAAAGATAGAGATTTCAATAAAGCCCAGCCAGCCCGCCTCTCTCACAGAGACAGCCCACGCAAAAAGGAAGACGACCTCCAGGTCAAAGATAATAAAAAGAATAGCTGGTAGGTAAAAGTGCACGGAGATACGAAACTGAGCACTGCCTACTGAAACAATGCCAGACTCGAAAGGTAGATTCTTATGATGAGCCGTTTTTCGTTGCCCAAGGAAATAGGATAATCCCAGCATGATGACCACCACGGCCAGCACTAAGGCAAAGTAGAATAAAAACGGTTTTAAACCGTCGAAAACTTCGTTAGGTAATTCCAAGCACTTAACTCCAGACATCGCACAAGCTGTAGGCTCACGGCCTACCGTATTCAAATTGCATTAATCCCTCGCTGGCAACCAACCCAATTACTTCTGAATCATTAACATCTTCTAAGCAATAACTATCCTATCTGAGCCGATACAACAAAATTCATCATATAGCGGCGGTGACCACCAGGACTCTTTGCGCCAGAGAGTGCATCGAGGAGGGCAATTGAGACTGTGATCGGGAATGAGAGCAGGTGCAGAAAATTTTGAGGGAAGTCAGCCCCACTGCATGATCGCTGCAAAGACCATGACTTTCGGCAGGAATCGCCAAGGACTGTATGTCACTACCCATAGAACAAACCACTCTTTCGGAAGCCCCGCTAGCTGACGGCGTTCTAAAAACTTAGAACATGTTGATGATTGCCTAGCTGTTTTGGGGACTCTACTACTCTGATTATTTGTAATCTCTAAAGATTTCTGCCCGCGTAATTTTTAAATATTTCCGGGACAGGACTGACGCTAAATATCGGTGGAGAATGTACACGTATCACCTCTCGATAGCAAGCACTTTGTCCTGTCCAGAGCAGGCAGGAAGCGGCTTTCAAGAAAATCACCGGGCGCATTGTAAATGCGAGTGAGAGGCAATGCTATTTAACGTTCTGATTG
>CAJQHM010000114.1 GCA_905478195.1 uncultured Pseudomonadales bacterium | reverse complement strand
CTCGCTGCGCAGTGCCCTATCCCAGCGGGCATGAAGATTTCCGCCATCGGTCTGAATGCCATTGCCACCACGATCGCCGCTGGCGAATCGATTCTTGCTGTACAGCGACCCCACGTGCAGGGGCTGATGAATATCGCCCACCAAATGCAAGACCCAGCATAATGCAACCGCTCGCTGTGACATTGTCGCATCGGTATTTCCCAGCAGGGCCGTATTGTAGTCCAGGGCGGTCATTACATTGTCGGCGTTGGATTCGGCTAGAATAGCAGCTGCACTGGGCCCCAGGATGTCGTCGAAGGGGGCGACGGCTATGTAGGTATTGCCTTGAGTCGTTGCCGCGCCACGCAGCCAGGCGCCATCGATGTAGTGCCAGTTCGCCCGGTTGTATTTGGCTCTCTCTGAATCGGAAAAGCCGCGTGTCATATCAGGCCAGATGGCAGCCTGGCCCAGTAACCATTCGAACTGACTGGCGTCATTCCCGCGGGCAATCGTGGCCGGCATCTGTTCGAGAAAGTCTTCCTCATAACGCGGATGCTGCAGAAGTATACGAGTCAACTCATTCCTGACGGAATCACTTAGGTAGTGGTTGGCAACGGCGGCGCTGAGTCTGTGGCCTACGGAGTCCCAGGCCAATGCATTCTGCGCAAGCAGGCAACTTACAAAGAGTAGGCTGTATACGAGTCGTGGTTTGAATGTGCCTGACATTGTATTCAATGGGTAGTTTCCCGAAATGTCTGTTCGTAGCAATCCCGCACTCTACTGTTTGTTCTTCAAATAGGAGTGCCCCAAATAGAGTTTTATCATTAAGAAACCCAGGGTAAAAGTTATTCCGCGTATTATGCCAATGACGGGAGAAATAGCTAAGAATTGTGAGGGCAGTGAGGAGCCCGACAACTCTGTGTGCTGCACAATCAGGGTGGACATCGCGTTGTATCTGGCTACAAACATTATCGAGACATGGAGGAGAGGTCTCCTACCTAAAGGCTTATCGGAAGGTTGAAGTGATCTCTGCCTGTATAGACGCTAATCACCACAGCGAAAGATGTCGACATCCAGTGGTTGAATAAGGAGTCCGTCTGCTGTGTCACGCCGATGAGCAGCTCGGCGAGTTCAAACGAAGAAAATAATTGATCCATAATTTCCTGCTTGGCAAAATTGGTTGTTGTGTAGAGAGAGTATCTGTTATGAACAGAAGATATCGTTATGTATAAAAAGCAATGTTACGCATAGACTCGGTCAGAATCAGACCTTTGATTCTCGGCGCGCTGGTCAGTGCAATGGGCCTAGCGGAGAAGCCGCGCAGTTCGGTCGCTGAATGGTCCACATCGCGTGACTAATTTTCCACTCATCATCAATCTTAATCAGGTTCAGTACGTCGATACCGCAATGGGAGAATTCGCCGTTGACATGAAAATCGTAGGGCGCCCAGAATACGGCGAACGCATTCGATATAAGTAATTGCTCGTCCCAATAGCGTTCGGTGAGCTGACTGTCTGCACTGACATTATCACTTTCGAACCAGCTTCTTTGCAGAAATTCATATTCCCCGGAGGTGTCTTCCCTGATGTTAAGAATCTGGGCTCCTTCCAATTCAAGACCTGCTAACAGTTCACCGTTGCCCGTATTAATACTCTCAAAGAAGTGGTCTATTACCTGCTTTACGGCAGGATACTCTAGATGGGACTGCTGGGCGTTGCTGGTTAGAGATGTGACTAGCAATAAGCTGGCGGCTAGTATTCTGCTAGCGGTTTTCAGAGTAAGTTTGTAAGTGTTCATCTCAACATCCTGTTATTTTTAAAATAGTATTGGCAAAGGACACATTTTATACAAAAGTCTACGCGTCGGAACAGTTAACGCTCTAAGCTATTGGTCCGTTATGTGTCGACCTCGATATTCTTTTGTCTCTCTTTCCCAAACTAATTAATGCATCAACATATTTTGTGAAGCTAGCGTCCATGGCGAATGGTTGAGTTTGCCACCAGGCCATTACACCGGGCCGGCTTATATAGAATTTAATATTATGTTCAATAGAACTCCAGAAACCCGAATCGAGGCGGCCTTGTTTGTGCATGGTGCAGTGCTGATTAAAATCACAGAATATGGCTACCATTAATGAGCCAAATTGCCATCTCCCATCGGTGTTGAGTTGCAGCGTGTCTTCGCAGCCGCAGCGATACAGGTTGGCTATTATGCCGTCGCTGCCAACCAGGCGGCCTATCTCGGTATTGTGTTGCATGTTTTATGCTCTCATAGTACTGAGTCTAGCCCGTCATCTGTTGGATTAAAACAGGTATTCCAGAAAGAGGGGCCAGGTTTAGGGTTTTGGATATGCTAGCTGGAGGATACCGACAACTTATCAACTTAAGAAACTCAACAGCGGCAAATGGGGCTGCTAAGTTGATAAGTTGTTAGTGTCCCCTGTTTTTTTGTTTTTGGTATCTACCTAAACTTCCAGCCATTCGCCGCGCACGTCGTCGGCCTTGAGCAGGCTTTCGGGGGTGCCTTCGTAGACGATCTTGCCGTGGCCCATGACGTACAGACGCTTGGATATCTTCAGTGCGATGGAGAGCTTCTGTTCTACCAGCAAGATGGAGACGCCGCGGTTGGCGATCTCCTGCAGCAATTGAGCAAGTTGCTCGACGATCTTCGGAGCTAGGCCTTCGGTGGGCTCGTCGATCATGATCATATCGGGGTCGCCCATTAGGGTTCGGCACATACATAACATCTGCTGTTCGCCACCACTGAGTGCGCCGCCATGAACGTCGCCGCGTTCGGCAAGGTTTGGAAACATGCTGAACATCTCTTCTATGTTCCAGCGACCCTGAGGCTTGTTCGATTTCATGCCGAGAACCAGGTTCTGCCGCACCGTCAGTGACGGAAAGATATCTCGATTCTCCGGTACATAGCCCAGGCCCAGATGGGCGATCTCGAAACTCTTCTTGCCGGCAATTTCCTGCCCCTTAAATTCTATAGACCCCTGTGGAGCCACTTCACCCATTATAGTCTTGACCGTTGTCGAACGGCCTACGCCGTTACGTCCTAACAGGCTGACTATCTCTCCCTCACCGACGTGAAAGTTCACACCTTGTAAGATGTGGCTCTTTCCGTAGTAGGCATGAAGGTCGCTGACTTTAAGCACTGGGCACCTCGCCTAGATAGGCTTCCTGCACCTTGGGGTTGGCGCGAATATTTTCGGGTTTGTCCGTGGCGATGATTTCTCCGTAGACGAGTACAGAGATGCGATCGGCTACGTCGAATACAATATTCATATCGTGCTCGACCATGATCAGGGTCTTGCCTTCGGTAATCTTGCGAATGAGTTGCACCGAGCTCTCGGCCTCGCTATGGCTCATGCCTGCTACTGGCTCGTCTAACATGATCAGCTGGGCACCGCTGGCGATAGCGATGCCCAGCTCTAATGCTCTTTGCTGGGCATAGCCCAATTCTCCCGAAGGGAACAGGGCCTTATCTTTGAGGCCTATCTGTTCCAATACATGCATGGCCTCATCATTTAATTCCCTTTGGCGTCCCAATAGATGCCAGAAGGAATAGCGGTAGCCCTTAGACCAGAGAAGGGCGCAACGCACATTCTCGAACACGTTCATGCGCGGGAAGATATTGGTAACCTGAAAGCTGCGTGCCAGGCCCATTCTCGCTATCTCATAGGGTGGCAGGTTCTCTATCTGGTCTTGCTTGAAGCGTATGTTGCCGGAAGTCAGCTGATAACGGCCGCTAATAAGATGGAACAGGGTCGATTTTCCGGCGCCGTTCGGTCCGATAATCGCGTGTTTCTCTCCCTCGATTATGTCTAAGGAGACACCCCGTATGATCTGGGTTTCGCCAAAATTTTTCTGCACATTCTTTAGGGAGAGTATGGTCATTTCTAGGTCTGCTCATCCTTGGAGATCGCGTTCGCACTTTCCCATGCCTCATTGAGCTGGCCTAGCGATTTTCTGGTCGCAAAGAAGGTGCCGCCGGAAAGTATCAACGCCACCACCCATGTGACTGAGCTTGATGTATTCAAGGCCATGCCGAGGAAGTGAAATATTTCATCTTCGGTATGGCTCATCTCAATCAATAAGATTGCGGTTAGGGAAAACAGAATCGCAGGAACACCCGTGATAATGTAGGGCTTAATCAACAGCGTCAAAGTGCCGCGAACCCATGCCACCTGATGCATCATGATGAACCCGGCAAAGCCCCTGGGTAGAAACATAACCGTTAGCAAGAACATGATGCCCAGATAGAGCATCCACAGTTCTGAATAATTACTGAGTAGAGAGTTCATCAGTGTAAGAATCACCGCACCGATTATCGGGCCGATGAAATAGCCCAGGCCACCGATATAGGCCATCAGCAATACCCGACCCGAAGTCGCTGCGTTCAGATTTTCTTCGGTGATGAACTCGTAGTTGAGGGCAAACAGTCCGCCGGCAACGCCAGCGAACAGGCCCGACGCGCAGAACGAGATGAACCGCACTTTACGTGCGCTGTAGCCGATAAACTCGGCGCGTTCGGGATTGTCACGAACGGCATTCGCCATGCGCCCGGCAGGTGTTTGCGTGAACAGATACATGAACAGGGTGGCGAGAAAGACCCAGAATGTAGCAACGTAGTAGATGTCTATGTTCTGGGTGAAGTCCACGCCGAAGAACGTGGGGCCAAAGGTGCGATCGCCACTGATGCCAGCCTCGCCGCCGAAGAAGCTGGAGAAGATGAGTGACGAGGCGGCGATGAGTTCGCCTATGCCTAGTGAGATCATCGCGAATACGGTGCCGGCCTTGCGCGTGGAGAAGCTGCCGATAAAGAGTCCGGCGAGAAGGCCAAACAGCCCTCCAATCAACGGTATCCAAAGTATAGAAAACACCATGGTCTCGAACTCGATAAGTATTAGGGCGTGTACCGACAGAAACCCTCCGAGCCCGAAGTAGACCGCATGGCCGAAAGACAGCATGCCGCCCTGGCCTAGCAACATGTTGTAGCTGAGGGCGAAGACTATCGCTATCGCCATCTGATTCAGGATGGAGATGGCTAGTATGGAATCGAATATCTGCGGCATCCCGACGAGTGTGACGGCGAAGGCAATCCAGATTGCTGATTTCTTAAGCATCGCCATCATTCTTCTCGCTTGCCTAATAAACCTGTAGGCCGGAATATCAGCACCAGGACCAAGAGCAGAAACGGTAATACCGGTGCAATCTGCGGCAGGTTTATTGTCCACAGGTCGTTCAGTGGATGGTCTCTGGCGAATGAGATGCCGAGCAAGTTAAGTAAGTCAGGCATGCCCACATCGGAGGCGATGGCATAGGATTGCAGCAGGCCAATCATTAATGATGCGATGAACGCGCCGGCGAGTGAACCCAGGCCACCGATGACGACGATCACAAACACGATACTACCTAACACCGTCGCCATACCTGGGAATGTTGTAAGCACTGGTCCGGCGATTACGCCAGCCAATCCGGCGAGTGCTGTCCCGACTCCGAATACGCCCATGAATATCAGCGGCACATTGTGGCCGAGATTGGCGACCGTCTGTGGATGTGTGATGGCGGCCTGAATGATGATGCCGACACGGCTCTTGGTCAGCACGTAGTAAAGGGCGATAAAGATGCCGATAGAGATCGTCATCATGAAACCGCGATAGGCAGAGAATTCCTGCCCGAACAATGTGAACAGAGGGAAGTCCAGAAGGTCTGGCGTCTGATAATTTTTGGTGTCGCGGCCCCAGAAAAACTGCACGGCCTCTTCGATGAGAAAGGCGAGCCCAAAGGTAAACACGAGTTCCGCTACATGTCCTGACTGGTGAACTCGTCTCAGGCCATAGCGTTCGATGAGGGCGCCAAGCAAGCCGACTATCAGTGGGGCGACAATGAGGCCGGTCCAGAAACCGAAGTAGAGGCTAATAGAATAGGCGACGTAGGCACCTAGCATATAGAAGCTGGCGTGGGCGAAATTCAGAACGCCCATCATGCTGAATATAAGAGTTAGGCCGCTGGCTAACATAAACAATAGAAGGCCGGTAACCAGGCCATTAAGTGTGGCGAAAATGAATACTTCTAGCATGCTGGCCTTAGCGTTTACCTGATTTCATGTGTTTCACAGTACTTGTTTCGTTGTCGGTCTCAGATATTTTAACGCCGTGGTGGTCTCATCTGACAACTGCTTTCAACGATAGTATCTTCCTTGGGTACCTGGTATTCGGTACGCAGCCCCCATCCGGAATTGTCAGCATCGAATTCTATGTCCTCATCGGTATGCACCGAGATACTGAGTGACTGGAAAATCTGATGATCGTCGCCTCGCATCCAGATCTCTTCGCCGCCTATAGTGGTGAAGCGCATATCCTCCAACGCCACAGCAATGTCATAAGGGTCGGTACTCTGGGTCTGTTCTATCGCCGTAACCACCATTTGCAGGGCGTTGAGTATGCGCGGTTGGGTTACATCGAAGTTTGGATTCTCTGCTTTAAAGTCGCGATTAAACTGTTTGCGTTCTTCGCTTGGCAGCGGATTGGCGACTCCGTTGTGAATCAGTCTGATCCTGTTCTTGCCGCCTTCGCCCAGTGTCGCGGTAATTCCATCGTAGGCCGCATAGAAAGTATAGATAGGTATGTCTAGGCCAGAGTCGATGATCGATCTGGCGAGGGAGACCATGTCGGCCCCAAAGTTGCCGGTAATCACGGCGTCGGCGCCGGAGGAGACTATCTTGGTTACGTAGGGCGTAAAGTCTTTCACCTGACCGATGGGGTGGAACTCGTTGCCCACTATTTCGATGTCGGGGCGCTTCTGTTTCAACAATTCTATGGAGGTGTCTGACACTACCTGACCGAATGAATAGTCCTGGCCGATGATATACATGCTCTTTATATCAGGGTCGGCAGCGATATAGTCGGTAAGGATGTTTAGCTTCATGTTGGCGTGTGCATCGAAACGGAAGTGCCAGAAGCTGCAGTTATCTTCTGTGAGAATAGGGTCTACGGCAGAGTAATTTATCTGCAGGACTTCTTGTCCGGGGTTGCGCCGATTATGTCTGGATATAGTTTGGTTTAGTGTGTTGGCAACGGCCGAGCTATTACCCTGAAATATTATTTGGATGTCATCGCTGACAGCTCTGCGAAATTGTAGCTGAGTCTCGTTGGGGCTCTGCTTATTATCGAGAGGGACGATTTCAATCATGCGCCCTCCCAATATGCCGCCTCTGGAATTGTAGTAGTAGTCTGCCGAGAACTGCAGAATTTTCAAGCCTGTGTTACCTATCGATGCGAAGGTGCCAGACAGCGGATCCATGAAGGCGATGCGCACGGGTTCCTGGGCTATACTTAGACTGCCCAGGCTCAGGGTGCAGACCAGGCTAAGCGTCGTTAGCAGCTTGCGAATAGGCTGGGAAATGACAATAAGGGCTTGGAAGTTTCTCATAGGCAATGTAGTTCTTTTTAGATTAATTATTGAGCTGTTTTTTTGTGCCTTAGTACATGCTTCGATCGAGCCTAAGGCCAGCGAATATCGACAGTAACCTAGTAGCCAGTCCGAATCAAGATGTCCTCATTACTCTGCTTCGACTGGGTAGGAGTCTGTGCCGGATCGCAGAATAATTCTCATAAATTCAATGAGTTGTGAACTATGAATATTGGGGGGAAAGATGCTGCAGGCAGGCGTAAGTCGAGTCGAAGGTAATCGCTGGGCTGTGCTGACTGGCATAAAAACCTCAAGCGAATATACTTCTGCCTCAGTCGCCCACTTGGCCCAGAGCATCTATCCAATAGTTGTCTGCGCTGGCACCCATATTACTACAATGCTTATGATTAAAATTGCAGAAACTGAAGTCGAATTTGTTGCCATCCGCGCCAGCGGCCCCGGCGGTCAGAATGTGAATAAAGTATCGACGGCTGTTCAGCTGAGGTTCGATGTGCGCCGTTCCAGCCTCCCCCGCGAGATCAAAGAGCGGTTGTTAGCGCACGCCGATGCCCGTATAAACAGCGATGGCTGTGTCGTGATAAAGGCACAACGCTTTAGAAGTCAGGAGAAGAACAAGCAAGATGCAATAGAGAGATTGCAGAATTTGATAGCAGCGGCAGCGCACGAGGACAAGAAGAGAATTGCGACCAGGCCGGGTAGGGCGTCGAAGGAGAGGCGCTTACTGCAGAAGAAGAAAACCGGGGATAAGAAAACGGGTAGGGGTTCCGTGCGCTCCTACGACCAATAGTATTTGGATATATTGCGAAGTCGACGATGGCTATTAATCGAGTTTCACATATAACGGTATATGTTACCGATCAGGATGAAGCGCTTGTCTGGTATCAGGAGAAGCTTGGCTTTGAAGTGTGCATGGACAACGATGCGGTAGTGCCGGGTATGCGCTGGCTGACTGTATGCCCCGCTGGCAATCAGGCGACGCAGTTCGTCTTGGTGCAGGTACGTGAAGAGTCAGACGTCAGTAGGGTGGGCACTAATCTGATGACAGTCTTGAGTAGCACCGATTGCATAGGTGACATGGCCAGATTGGCTAGAGAGGGAGTAGAAATTGTCGGCCCTCCGGAAGAGGTTCCCTGGGGTATCTCGGGAGTCATTCGAGACCTGTATGGGAACCCGTATAACTTGGTAGGTCCAGGCTAATTCGAGCCGGCTTAGGAAAAGCATAATGAAAAAACCTTTATCCGCTGCGCGAGCGGCCTGCTTTGCACTTCTTCTTCTGGTATCCGGGCTGTTGGTCGCGGCAGAAGATGCGGCGGATGCTGGGGCGAGTTTTAATTATATTGCCAGCACACTGCAAACCTTTCGCGGCAGCGGCAGACTGGTAAACAATCCCGGTATCGATGGTGCCGATCTGGAATATTTTATCGCGCTATTGGAAGAGGCCTATCAGGGCTTTAGTCGTGACTTTAATAGTGAGAGTGCCATGTGTCGTTTCTATAGAGATCCAGAGAACGGCAGAATGACAATTCAGGACAGGGCGCAGTTGAGTTATAGTTTTTTGCGAGATCCAGCTGCTAGGTTAGAAAAAATAAATTTGGCGAATGCCGATTTCAAAGAGGCGGTTGAGGATCAGTTTGGTCGCATCGTTCTGGAGAATATCAATGTTGTGAAACAGAATTCAGTGAGTTATCAACAGCTGCCACCATCGGGTTTCGATGAGGCAGCCATGATTAACTTTCTTGATGCGATGTGTAGCTAGTTAGTAGACCTCGAACAGCCCAGCAGCACCCATGCCACCGCCAACACACATCGTGCAGACTACATACTTTGCGCCACGACGCTTGCCTTCAATAAGCGCGTGACCGACCATGCGTGCACCACTCATGCCGTAGGGGTGGCCGATAGAGATGGCGCCACCGTTTACGTTGAGAAGTTCATTAGGTATGCCAAGCTTGTCACGGCAGTAAATAACCTGCACGGCGAATGCTTCATTTAGCTCCCACAGGCCGATGTCATCCATCTTCAAGTTGTTGCGTTCCAGCAGCTTGGGTATGGCATAGATTGGGCCGATTCCCATCTCATCCGGGTCCAGACCTGCAACAGCCATGCCGCGGTAGGCGCCCAGGGGTTGTAGGCCTTTCTGCTCGGCTAGCTTGCTGTCCATAATCACGGAAGCCGATGCGCCATCTGATAATTGACTGGCGTTGCCTGCGGTGATTACTCCGCCATCGAAAACCGGCTTCAAACCTTGCAGACCCTCGAGTGTAGTAGAGGGACGGTTGCCCTCATCTTTCTCTAGCATGGTGTCGTGGACGCTTTGCTGCTTTGTTTCCTTGTCCATGAACAGCATCTTCGATGCCATGGGCACGATCTCGTCGTCGAAGGCGCCTGCCTGCTGTGCAGCCGCTGTGCGTTGCTGCGACTGAAACGCATATTCGTCCATCTGATCGCGCGACACATTGTAGCGCTTGGCAACAATCTCGGCCGTCTCTAGCATAGACATATAGGCATGCTCAGATTTAGCAATCACGTTAGGGTCCTGTGCGCGATAGGCATTGCGGTGCTCGTTCTGTACCAGAGAGATAGAGTCCAGACCACCACCGACAACGATGGGCATGCCGTCACTGATAACTTGCTTAGCGGCCGTGGCGATAGCCATCATGCCCGAGGCGCATTGGCGATCCATGCTCATGCCAGCGACAGAACTTGGTAAGCCGGCAGCAACTCCTGCCGTGCGCCCGATGTTGTAACCGGAGGAACCTTGCTGCATCGCACAGCCTATTACCACATCATCCACTTCGCCCGGATCGATACCGGCACGTTCAACCGCTGCAGCAATTGCATGGCCTCCCAGAGTAGGGGCATCGGTGTCATTGAAGGCACCTCTATAAGCTTTGCCTATGGGAGTGCGTGCTGTTGATACAATTACTGCTTCTTTGGACATTCTATTCTCCATCTATAGTAAAATTTTGTGCGGACAGGCCGCAGCAATCTTGAAACGCTGATAAACTTCTATTGAAACTACTTCTTGCCACAGATCAATGCGGTAATCGACTCGATTGAATCTTTCGCCAGCTTCGCCATTTCCTCATTGGTGCGATCTTGAATGGGGTGGGCGACGAACACGCTTGCAGGCGATATGCCCAGAGACTTGCCTTGGGCCGCGGCGGCATCGATAAATTCTTCCGACGCTACAAAGCCGGACGGAAGTCCTCTACTTTCTAAGTCCATGATGTCATGCAAACTGCACGAGGTACATGAGCCTCAATCGGCGAGTCCTTCGATTACTGCGTCACATTCGACGCTAATGCGCTGTGTTAATTCCGTCGGAGCAACCCGTGTGAAGGTTGGCTTGGAATAACGTTTAACCTTGGCGCCAGCCTGTTCCAGGTGCTTCTGGACTTCGTCCAGAAATTCTTTGCCGCGGGGCTTGGAAATATCGAGCAGGCCAATAGTCAAGCCCGCAATGCTCGCTAGCCGCGGCAATAGCTGCCTTGCCGACGTCTGTAGCTCTGCTGTTGGATCCAGAAGGGTTGTTGGACTTTGCATATTTTTCCTCTTTTTTTCAGTTATTTCGTTTAACTGCTGTCTTTTCTCTTATAACTTCGTTGATACGAGCTGGCTGCCGCGTTCTCCAGAGGCTACCCAGCCGCCAATGATAGCGGAAAACATTCCGGCTGTGCCGCCGGTGGTAACGATGTGTAGTCCATCGTCGCGAAACTTGTTGAGTATCTTGTCTTTAAATTTTTCCGGCATGCCTTCCGCGATGTCATTTGCGCCGCGTACGATATCAGTGCCAGGTGACATTAATTCTTCATAGAGCGCCTTGCGTAAATCTTCTTTGTCCCAGCCGCCCTCACGGAAGACGCGGCGGTGTTCCGGGCATACGACCAGAATTGCGTCTGCCATCCCGAATAGTTTTGTGTGCGCTACGCTGCGCAAACTCATCGCCATGCTCTTTGCCAGAGACTGTGGTGTGCGTGATTGCTGGTCGAGTATCGGTTGCAGGCCGTCTCCGGCGAAGAGGCTGATCACCGAATCGGCCCTATCGAAACCGCGGTCCATCGCCAGGCTTGCCCAGTTTTCATCGCTTTCATCTTCGGCGAAACAGTAGGTGTATTTTCCCGGATTGCCCATATTCGCACGATCGATGCCGCCAGGAACGCCGCCACCTACATTGCGAATAATCAATTGCAGTGCTCGGCCAATTGTCGCATTCGCTCTATTGCCTTGTCCTAATGCATTGATGCCAGAGTTCATACCGATCTGTTTGGCGACGGGCCCACTAACTACCATGACAGGAGAGGAGAAATACGTTGTGCACAGCAGCCCATGCATACAGAAGCGATCTTGCAATGCGGCCTCGACGCTGGCGATAACCATCGGAAAGTATTCCGGCTTGCAGCCAGCCATGACGGCATTGATTGCTATCTTCTCTATAGAGCAGGGCACGTTGTCCGGTGGAACCTTACCGATAATTTCAGCGGCGTCGCGGTCGCTGCCGTTTAGCATTCGCATTACCCTCAAGGGTGTTGGAGGAACTACCGGCAGGCCATCACTCCAGCCTCTTTCAAAGCAGGCCTCCATGATATCTTCGGCCTCCGCCAATTCAACCGCACGAGCCTGCAGGATCTGCTTGCCGAAGCGTAGCGCGAGTACTTCATCCATGCCGGGGTCTTGTGTCTTTGATCCACAGCCAGGTTTAAAGTCAATGAGCTCGGCACCGAGTTCTTGTATGCCGGTGAAGTTCTGCCACTGCTTCTGATCCCAGCCGTAGATGCGGGACTCTTCGGATTGGGCATCGTTACCATCGCTTAGTCGTATAAGAGTAGGTACTACCTCTATCTCTTGTTGGTAGGAATACTCCAGGCTAGAGTCATCGATGACATCTTCTATGTCAGCCGGAAAAGACGGGTCATCCTGCACATAGACTTTTAGCGAAAGAGTTTCGTTATTTGCTAATGAGTGGATTACGGGTTCGATGAGCGCGCAGGTGGGACAGTCTTTCTTAACGACCAGCGCATAATGAGTTGCTTGGTTTGCGATTGCTTGGTTCAAAAACGAGTTCCTTGAAACGGGCCGACTTTCTTTCGGCTAGGCGTTATGCCTGATTCTTGAGTAAATTTTTTTAGCCTAGTAGATAAAACCCAGGGTAGAAATACCGATGAGGATGTTAATGATCATGAAAACCGAAGAAGTTCTGGACATGACCTTCCACAGCTGCGGTCCTTTATAAGCGGCTCTTACGCCAATTATGAGTACCACGGTATAGGCCATCATCGCGCCCACCATGATTAGATAGGGTCCCCAGCGTTCAGCGTCGACAGCGCGAGAGCCAAATGCGGCGAACAGGCCGGCACCGACGAAATACAGGGCCCAGTAGGTAATGGCGAGACCGTAGTCCCCGCCTAACATCTTGGCCAGGAAGGACTTTTCGCCCTCTGAATTTCTATCCACTGTCTGTTCTACGTCACTCATACAAGCACTCTCGTAAAGAGCGTAAGTGTACCGCAGGCCGCTGAAATTAAGAAATTTGGCGCTGAATTTTGGATATCCGGCCTGGCCTTCCTGAAGAGGTAGCATGCGCACAGCAGCCCACAATTTGTAACAAATCTGGCGCTGGCCTTCTTCTATAATCGGAAATTCAACAGATTGTAACGATTTCGGGTTAAAAAGCGGTTGCAGCCGATATTTTGAATGCATAATTCCCTAATAGCCCTGGCTGACTCCGTGTCTCCACCCACAATGAGACCTTATCTATGCGCAGTAAGTATTTTTCGTCGCGTGCAATAGCACGCCGATTTGCGACTCTTTTTCTGCTTCTTTGTATACCTGCGGCGCTTTTCGCCCAAGACAATGTAGGCGAAGAAACCACGATAATGTATCCGGCCTCCTACTTCACGGAGTTTAATCCGGTCACCGTCCAGGACATGCTGGACCGTATTCCCGGCGTAGGCTCTGCCACAGGAGGCTCGAATCAAAATTCCCGAGGGCCCGGTCAGGGCGGTGGCAATGGTGGCAGAGGGTTGGGCAGTGGCAGTGGTGGCAGCCAGGTCCTGATCAATGGCAAGCGAACCGCAGGCAAAAACAATCAGGCCAGCGGTCAGATGGATCGCATTACCGCGGATCAGGTTAACTACATAGAGATTATCCGCGGCACCTCGGGCGAGCTCGATGTGCGCGGCAGCGGGCAGATCGTCAACGTCGTATTGTTCGAGGATCTCTCGGCCAATAGTCTGAGCTATGAAGTCAATATGGACCGCTATCTCGATCACAATACTCAGCCCGGTGGCTCGGTGTCCTACAGTGGGCAGACAGGCGGGCTGAACTACGTGCTCAGTGCTGTAGCCGAACCTCGGTACGATCACAACGTCAGCAAAGAGACCAGCATACTCGCCGACTTCGCACTGAATGATGAGGTGCGCGAGGAAAGAATTCGTGAGCAGACCAGCTACGATTTTAGCGTTAACCTCGACTATGAACTTAGTTTGAAAAGTAGTGTTCGATTCAATGCGCTGTATTCGGAGAATGATAATCCCACCGACGTGCTGCGCTACACGACGGATCTAAGAGCTACGCCCAGGGCCACAGCAATTGAGCGCGAGGAAATACCCGGGGATAGGAACAATTGGGAAATCGGAGGCGATTACGAATACCTTAGCGAAGGTGGTGATCGGTTTAAGGTTCTATTTATCAGTAATCGAAACAATAGCGCATCGACGAGAGAGCGCTATGACGTATTTGCCGATGGTAGTGAGTCGAAAGATTTGTTTCTCGACCTCGGCAGCGTCACCACCGAACGCATCGTACGCGGTTCCTATACGATGGGCCTGTTCGAGGGGCAGGATATTGAATTTGGTGCCGAACGAGCTCAGACGACTCTCGACTCGAGCCTAGCGCTAGGCCTGCCGAGTTCTGCGGGTACGCCGTCGGCAGATTTCGGTGGACTGGTGCCGCAAGCCGTTAGCAATGCCAACTCTACGGTTGAGGAGATTCGCATAGAGCCGTTCATTATCCATAACTGGATAATAAATTCACGAATGACACTTGAGAGCACCTTGCTCTATGAACTCTCGGAAATCAGCCAATCCGGTGACGTCAACCGTACCCGCGACTTTGACTTCGTCAAACCCAAGGTAGACTTTCGCTACAATCTAACGCCGCAACTGCAGTTGAGGGGTTCGGCCGAGAAGGTGGTGCGCCAACTACGGTTCAGTGATTTTGTTGCCTCGAACGACCCTCAGGATAACGATTCTATTACGCTGTATGGTAATGAAAACCTGCGTCAGGAATGGTTCTGGAAGTATGATTTCTATGCTGACTATCGTCTACCCAACGACATCGGCGTCGTCAATATGAATCTCTTCTATCACCAGCACAAAGATAGAATCGCGCGTATCGATGTGTCTCCCTCGGAGGACAATCTGCAGTCTGCCAACGGTAATATAGGTGACGGAGATGTGGTCGGTATCAGTATAAACAGCAGTATCCGTATGCGTATGATCAATCTGCCTAACCTTCTGGTTACCTCGGCGCTTAGTGTGCGAGATTCAGAAATTGAGGATCCTTTTCTGGGTATCGATCGGCGCTTTGCGCGCTTCGGTCGCGGACGCCTCACGCTGGGGTTTCGCCATGACCTGCCACGATGGAATATGAATTATGGTCTGGAGTGGAGTAATCGTTTCGATAGCAATGAGAAAGTCTACGATATTGACGATATTGCAGATTATATAGGCGAGCCAAATACGAATGCCTTCGTTCAGTTCGTGGATTCCCGCGGAACTACCTACAGGTTTGACGCCAGAAACGCGACCAGTAATCTGCAGTGCCGCGAGAGGACGAGGTTTGTCGGGCGAATTTCGGCGAACATCTTGGAAGAGATCGAAGATCGGTGTGAGACGTCGGGCCGGGTGGTGTCACTAAAGATTAATGGAACGTTTTAAGCTGTAAGTTCTAGCCAATCGTGCTTTTGATGGTTTTTAGCGTGCTCAAAACCCTTCTCGTAACGGGGTTTTTAATTTCGGACCGAACTCTATCATCATCAGGTTTGTTATGCCCTAAAATGCTTCGACACTCAAATAGTAAAAATTCATGATAGCTTCCGAGCAACAAACTCAGGTCGCTACCTTTGGATATAAGCAAAGACATTGATAGCCAGCCACTGACTCGAGTATTTAGCTTCAGTAACCAGAAAGACAGGGCGTTCTATGGTTTAAAGGGAATACTAACCCGCGTTGTGGCGGACCAGCGGCTCAATGAGATGGAGCTTCTGTTTCTCGATACCTCGCTAAAATCACAAGAATTTCTGTCTGAAGGTGAAGACGTCCTAGACATTCTGCGTCTGGTTGGCGAAATCTTCGAAGATGGTGGAATCAGTCCCGATGAGTTAGTGCAGATACAGTCGCGCGTCGAGCAGATAATTAGCAGCAATGGCGCAGACGGATCGAAAGAAGCAAGGCATATAGAAAGCGGATTTGGTTTCTGACCGGCACAGCTTAAGATAGCGTACTCAACGATCAATAGATCACGGGTATGTCAGCCTGGTTGGATAAAAATTAATCCGTGAAGGAGGTGTTGCCGGCTAGCGCCATCGTTGAGCGACTGGCTAATATTCTTGAGGATAGCGTCATTACCGACAAGGAAATAGAGGATCTGCTGACAACTGTTCGACAAGTCATGGACATCGATACCGACATCCGGGCTTAGTTGCGAAGCTTCTATCGAAGTCAGGGATGACTCGGTAGAGGGTATCAAGTTTGCCGGAGCAGTTTTCTGTCTGACTGGCGACAGAGGTTCGGTAGATACCATGCTGCGCTGTCTGGGCGCCGAAACTAATTCCAGTGTGAACAAGAGCGTCGACTATTTGGTCATAGGCACCCCAGTTAGCCGCAGCTGGCTATATACTAGCCATGGTTGCAAGATCGAGAAAGTCCTGCTGATTAAGCGAGAGGGCTGTGACATCAAGATCATCACCGAGCTTACGCTGCTCAAATACAAACGCTAGATCCTATTTCTATTTAGAAGTATTGGGGGAGCTATGTCTACCGAGTTACTCTTTTCACTCTGCAATATGGCCATTATCCCGGGTTGGTTGCTATTGGTGTTCTTGCCGAAATGGAAATGGACGCTGGGATTGATCTCCAGTGCTATTATTCCCTTCACCCTGGCCTTGATTTACGGGGGTCTCTTCTTGACGCGGCTTGGCTCGATGCCGGAAGGTGGAGGCTTCGGGACTCTTCCCGAGTTGATGATTCTTTTTTCCGACCCCTACCTGGTAACGGTGGGCTGGATACACTATCTCGCGTTCGATTTATTTATAGGGAGTTGGGAGGTGCAGGATGCACAGAAGCAGGGAATTTCACACTGGTTCGTGATTCCCTGCCTCGGTCTAACGCTGATGTTGGGGCCAATTGGCTTTGCGCTGTATTTGCTGCTGCGCTATGTGAGCAAGCGCAAGCTTTTGGTTTTCGAGCAGACCTAGCTTTGTCGCTAGAGTGACTAGCGCCCCATAAGGCCCTTTATGGCCGCAGGAATGTCTGCGGGGAAGACCACAAATTTGGAATTGTCCGAATCGGATAGATTCTGCAACGAGCTAATGTATTTCTCGCCCAGTAGATAAACTACCGGCATTTCCTTCTCGCCAATCGCTTCTGTGACCAAACTAATAGATCGCTTGCTTGCTTCGGCGAGAATTACCTGAGCTTCTGCCTCGCGCTTCGACGCCTCCAGTGCACCTTCTGCCTGCAGAATTGCAGCCTGCTTGTCGCCGTCTGCCCGGGTTACCGTTGCTCTTCGAGCTCGCTCGGCCGCCGCCTGTTCTTCCATGGCGCTTTGCATGGTGGGTGAAGGATTGATGTCCTGAATCTCTACGGTCTTAAGTGTGATACCCCAGTCGGCGATGTCATCGGAAATCGCTGCCTTGAGTTTAGCCTTGATGTGGTCTCTGGAAGAAAGCGCGGCGTCCAGGGTCATCTCGCCTACGATGGAACGTAGCGAGGTCTGGACGAGAGTTTGTATCGCAAAGACATAATTCTCGACACCGTATACAGCCTTCTCGGGCGATACGATATTGATATAGGCCACGGCGTTAGTAATAAGTACCGCATTGTCCTTGGTGATTACTTCCTGCGAGGGAATGTCCAAGACGATATCCTTGGTTGTTACCTTGAAGGCGACTTTGTCAAAGAAAGGAATGATGATGTTGAGGCCCGGGTTTAGTGAGCTGTGATACTTGCCCAGGCGCTGTACGACCCATTTAAAGCCCTGAGGCACCTGCCGTACGCCCTGTCCCAGCGTGGTAAGCACGAAAATAACGAGCGCGATGGCTAGAATTGTTCCAATTTCCATTATTATTCTCCTTGGCTAGAATGCGAGACCCTGAATTGAAGTCCTTATGCCTTTGTCACGATTAGTGAGTTGCCAGACAGATCTACTACGCTGACTCGATCGCCAGCGGTTAACACATCTTGAGATATGATTAACCATTCATCTGACCCAAGAACAGGTGCAGGAAAGCGGAGCTTGCCGAATTTGTCGCCGTTAGGGGGGTCTAAAACCTGGCCAATTTCTCCTAATAAAGCTTCTCTGGATAGCCCTGCCTTGGTTTTATCTAGCGAAAGCGGTTTAATAATTTTGAACCAGCCGACTGCGAACAGGCTTGAAGAGAAAGTCCAAACAATAATCTGTGCCGTTTCTGACATTCCTGGGATGATCAGCATTGCTATGCCGACACTCAGCGCTCCGGCCCCGAACCAGAAGATAAAGAAGGAGCCTAGAAAGATCTCGCTTAGCATGAGAATGAAGGCCAGAACTATCCAGTGCCAATACAGAAGCTCAAACGCCATAACGGTTCTCCTTTTTTGACTTGTACATCTGTGTTGCAGCCGGCATTTTCAGTGGCTCGCAGCAAATATCTTCTGTCTATACTGATCTGTTTTCCGGGTCTAGTAAACAGATATGGGATTATTTTAGCCAATTTCTACCAGGAAACTGGCGGCTTGCCTTTAGCCCACTCGTGGCGGTGCTTTTAAGCACTCTATGGGGCAACGCAGACTGATAAACTCGTTCAAATCTGGCAGAATAGCGCACCGAATTACAGTAACGGAAAGTAAAGCCGCAGGCCTATGACCAAGACTTCCCAATTGTCAGAGCCCCATCTTCATATGGGCGGCGAGGGCCAGGCGATGCATTTCGCCGCCGCAAACGGGTATCCGCCGGGTGCCTACCGGGCCTTTCTGGAACCGTTCGCCCAGAGCCATGAAGTAATCGCCAGTTTGCATCGGCCACTGTGGGAAACGCCACCCGATCTGGCATCATTTTCTTCCTGGGATGTGTTGGGCGAAGATATCGGTAAGTTGGTCGATCAGATTGATAAACCGGTTATCAGTGTTGGTCATTCCATGGGTACGGCGACAATTCTAATGGCGGCAATACAGCGCCCGGGATTGTTCAAGTCGCTGGTTCTGATCGAGCCGGTATTGGTGCCGCGTCGTTACCTCTACGCGCTGCGCTTCTTTAGTCGCTTTTCGCCAAATACAATTCCGCTGGTGAAGAAAACTCTGTCTAGGGTGGATCGCTTCTCCAGCAGGGAGGAGGCATTCGAGCACTATCGGCCTAAGCCTGTGTTTAGAGAAATCAGCGATGCCGTACTTTGGGATTACGTTCAACACGGGACGCGAGAGATAGAGTCGGGAGTCTATACGCTTTCCTATAGCCGAGACTGGGAAGCCCGCTGCTATACGCTGGTTCATAATCTCTGGCACCTACTGCCAAAATTGCGTGTGCCCACGCTAGCTATACGCGCACAACATTCGAATACGCTAGGCCTGTCTTCCTGGAACAAGTGGCGTGGCATGTCATCGAACGTCGACTTTGTCGAGATCGAAGACGCGGGTCATCTGGTGCCCTTTGAGAAGCCGGATCAGCTTGCCGCTGCGATCCTGTCGTGGATACAGCCACAAAAATAGACCTTAGAAATAGACCCTTAGAAATAGAGCCTCAGAGATAGTCCCGCGAATAACTTTTTTCCTCTGCTGTGCGTTTTGTAAACCAATTGGCTCACCCTGCGTTCTATTGAGCAAGGGTTGAGCAGTTGGGTCGCAAGTCCAAATCTGGCTCAATCAAACAATCAACTAACTAATTAATAGTCCATTGGTGTACCGAACGGGTACAGAGGAGACAAGCGAATGTTAAGGCTCTCACGCTTGGTGCTCATTGTGCTGGGATTCTATGTAATGTAGCCTGCCTCCCATGCGCGGGATGGCGAAGATACAAAGGCGCTAGAAAAATAGCGGAGCCAGCGACAGGCTCAAGATAGTAGGGCGGGGACAGAGGAGTTGCGTCAACTTGAACAGAAAGAACGCGAGGCTCACCGAGCCTAGGGGCAACGATGTTACCGTTGTCGCCGATTTCAGCGGTGGTCTATTCTAGCTGCGGCGTTCGATTAACGGATTCGCTGTCGATGTGCCTGTGTACTACAACGTTGAACTTAACACCGGCGGTGGCAGTATCAATG
>CAJQHM010000113.1 GCA_905478195.1 uncultured Pseudomonadales bacterium | reverse complement strand
AACACCATGGAGTCGGAGCGCCGAGGAGATACTCGACGAATTGAGCGTGCGGACAGAGGACGGGCTAAGTGAGGATGGGGCTACGGTAACGACAATCTGGGGCAATGGAGAGCTTGGGGTAACTGGCATTGGCGTGCCCCATGGTGATGTGCCTACCATCGGCTACCGCGTCGACTATGGGGAGTTAAGTGTTGCCTTCAGCAGTGATCAGAATGGTTCAAACGAGGCGTTTGTTGAGTTCGTTAAGGATGTCGACTACTTAGTCATTCACATGGCCGGCAACGAGAACTCTACGGGGGTCATTGCAAATCTGCACGCAAAGCCGAGTGTCTGGGGCCAGATGGCTACGGCATCTAATGCGGGCCACGTTATAGTGAGTCATATAGCCACATCAGACCAGAATCAACTCGATGAGAACCTTTCGATACTTGCCGAAAACTATAGCGGTCCTGTTACCGTTGCATCGGACTTGATGTGTGTTGATGTCAGGTAGATAGAATAGTTGACCCCCTTGCTTGTGAACTTTCCTCCTTTTATACCTTCGCCACGCTTTACCGTTCCAACTGAAAAACGTAAGATAAGCCACGATGTCAACTCTCTCCGTAACCCGTGCTGTCAGTGCCCGTATTCCCACCGAATACGGTGAGTTCGAGCTCGTCTATTACAGTAATACTCTCGATGACAAGGAGCATCTGGCATTCCATATGGGCGATCTCAACGGGGGAGAGAATGTTCTTGTTCGGCTGCATTCGGAGTGCCTAACCGGCGATATCTTTGGCTCGCTTAGATGTGACTGTGGCGAACAGCTAGACCGGTCGCTGCAGCTTATTGCAGAGGAAGGTCAGGGTGTACTGGTTTATCTTCGTCAGGAAGGCAGGGGTATTGGCCTGTTGCAGAAGATTCATGCCTACAATCTGCAGGATGCCGGTCATGATACCGTCGATGCCAATCTACTACTGGGGCATCAGGCGGACGAGCGCGACTACACGGTGGCGGTTCGTATTCTGGAAGACTTGGGCATTAAGTCGGTCCGTCTTATCACTAATAACCCCCTTAAGATTAGTTCGCTTGAAGACGCGGGGATTAAGGTAAACGATCGAGTTGAGCTGGATAATTTTGTCAATCCAGAGAATTCGCAATATTTGCTGACCAAGGCCCAGCGTATGAATCATCTTCTGCGCACGGCAAACACGCCCACCGATAGCTGACAGTGACTGCCTTGGATATCAATCAGCAGATTGAAAAGTGGCTGCATTCCCGTGTCTCCTCAGCGCAGACTGACAACAGACCCTTCATAACCCTGTCCTATGCCCAAAGCTGGGACGGCAGTATTACGACGCGAAGTGGCGAGGCCATGAACTTTAGTGGCGAGCAATCCATGCGCCTGACTCATCAACTGCGTAGTCTCCACGATGGCATTCTCGTCGGTATCGGTACTGTTCTCAGCGATGACCCGCAACTGACTGTTAGGGGATGGGCCGGATCAAACCCCCAGCCTATTGTTTTGGACAGTCAATTACGCACACCGCAGTCCGCGAAAATCTGCCATCACCCCGATAAGCAATGTTGGATCTTAACGGTGCGCCCCGAGGCTGAATCTCTGGGAGAGAAGGTTGATATTCTTACCGTACCCGGCGCCGACTCAAATGAAGAGCAGGTGTCTCTTCAGGCAGCCATGCATCTGCTACATGAGCGTGGCGTCAAGAGTTTGATGGTGGAAGGTGGGGCTACAGTGATAACGGCTTTCCTCAAGGCGCGCCTGGCCAATGCGCT
The DNA here is from genome assembly GCA_905478195.1 of uncultured Pseudomonadales bacterium. Taxonomy (GTDB): domain Bacteria; phylum Pseudomonadota; class Gammaproteobacteria; order Pseudomonadales; family Pseudohongiellaceae; genus UBA9145. The sequence continues at coordinate 7,276 of CAJQHM010000113.1, read as the reverse complement.
GGTCTTAACCGTTGCGCCTCGGCTTGTGGGTGGCTATAAGGCCGTTGGCGATTTGCAGGCAGGGGGCCATGACGATCAGGTGAGTATTGATCCCTTGCACTCGGCATCTGCAGGCAGGGATCTTATCGTGTGGGGAGATTTACAATACGAGGGAGTCGACCGGTGAACGCGCGGCAACTCTACTTCGTAAAGCCGCAACAGGTCGAAATCCGCGAACAACAGCTGCCGTCGCTACAGCCCGGTCAGGTGCTGATTAAGAACCTGTATTCGGGTATCAGCGCCGGCACCGAGATGCTTGTTTACCGCGGGCAGCTACCCCAGGACATGACGCTGGATGCCGGCCTGGCTGCTTTCGAACAGCAGAAAATTGATTATCCTTTGCAGTATGGCTATGCCTGCGTCGGCCGCATAGAAGAGGTCGGCGAGGGCGTTGATGCATCTTGCGTCGGCAAGACAGTTTTTTCTTTTCAGCCCCATGCAAGTCATCACGTCTGTAATATAGATTCTGTTATTGCCTTGCCCGACGGAGTAGATCCGAAGGAGGCCGTTTTTCTGGCCAACATGGAGACGGCGGTGAACCTGGTGCAGGATGGCAGTCCTATGCTCGGTGAGCGTGTGCTGGTTCTGGGTCAGGGCATCGTTGGTCTGTTGGTGTCCAGCGTCTTGGCTGAATTTCCACTAGCTTGCCTCTATGCTGTGGAATCTATCGACGGGCGTCGGGCTTTGGCAGATCAGGCGGGTGTGCAGGCGACATTCAGTCCAGATTCGGTCGCTGACATTAACTCTCTGCATGAGAAGCTGAGGATTAATGAGGCCGACGGTGGCGCCGATGTTGTTTTCGAATTGACCGGGGCTCCGGCTGCGTTGAATCTGGCGGTAGACCATTGTGCCTACTCTGGGCGTATCGTCGTTGGTAGCTGGTATGGAACGAAGACTGCCCCGATTAATCTGGGCGAGAGATTCCATCGTAATCGTATGACAATCGTTAGTAGCCAGGTCAGCAGCATTGCCCCTCGGTTAAGTGGTCGCTGGGACAAGGCGAGGCGCTTCAGTGTTGCCTGGGATATGATTAAGAAGTGTCGGCCGTCTCGGTTGATAAGCCATTGCATGCCGTTCGCAGAAGCTGCACAGGCCTACCAGTTGTTAGATGGTGCGGCGCAAGACACAACACAGATAATTTTTGACTATCAGGACTAGTTTCGGCTAGTCAGTACTTTGCCTAGAGGTTCGTAGAATGTACACAGTTTCAGTAAGACGTGAATTGATTGCCAGGCACTATCTCATCGGCGGCGACTGGGGCGCCGAGAACGATCCCCATTCTCATCCCTATGTCATCGAAGTTCGGCTAGAGGCTGCCGAATTGGATCAGCATGGCTATCTCGTGGATATCGTGAAGATCGAGGAAGAATTGCAAGGGGCTGTCGACTATTTTGGTGAGAGCATGCTCAACGAGCTGCCCGAGTTCGAAGGACTAAACCCCAGCATCGAACACTTCAGCCGGATCGTCTGTGGTAGGTTGCTGGATGGCATCAAGCCACCGGGTTCGGGACGCTTTACCGTCAGGATCTGGGAGAATGACAGCTGCTGGGCAGCCTATGTCATGGACTACTAGGCGCTCTGACTAGAGCTGGAGTCTCACGATTCTGAGGCTGCGGCCAAGGGTGATCGCAGGCCCGGTAACGCCGCCGCGCCAGCTAGCAGAATCACCACATCACGCAGGCGCATCAGCAGGATCAGGCCGGCTGCTGCGGGCAGGGGTAATGCCAGCGCCTGAAATGCCCAGAAAAGCCCTGCCTCAACACTGCCAACACCACCGGGCAGGGGTAGCAGAAACGCCAGGCGCACCACGGTAAATAGAAAAATAAAGGTCGCCAGATCCAGCGGCACATCGACAAAGCTGAGCAGCAGCCAGAATTCTGCAATCATTCCTATCCAGGCCAATAGCGATAGACCCAACGCTAGACTCAGGGTCGGGCGTTGCCTGCTAGACACCTCGCGCAGCAAGTCATTCAGTTGCGACCAATGAGTATCCAGGTTGCGCAGTCGTTCATTCTGTTGCCAGCGACTGCCTAGCCGCTTTATCCAGTCGCGTATATGCAATGGCTTGCGCAATAGATACCAGCCAAACAGTCCCATCAACAGAATCAATCCCAATAGAATGAATGCAATGATTTGCCAGTCTACGAAGGCAGCAGAGCGCGAGGTCAGCAACATCAGCACCGCCAAAAGCAGGACGGCAAAATTCACCCACAGTTCATAGAAGCGATCCAGGCCTACAGCCAGGAAGGCGGCGTGCCCCGGCACAGCATACCTCTGCCATAACCAGTATACCTGCAGCGGTTCGCCCCCGAACTGGGGGCCAGGTGTCACAAAACTAATTACCTGGCCTGCCTGACGCACTCGCAGTAACTGCAGGAATCGACAGGGTAAGGCCATGGCCCGGGTCAGTAACTGCCAGCGTCCGGCAAGTAGCGCGATGACTGTCAGGTTGAGGGCAATCCAGACCAGCCACTGTGAGGGCCCCAGGTCGATAATGGTCTGCAATAGATCGGTGAACGGGAGTCTGGACAGTATCCACGCCGCCAGACCGAGCGCCGCTATCCACGCCAGATAACGAGAGTAGGGGAAAGAGTTAGCTGTTGAGTTCAAGCGCCGTCATACCGATTGAGCCAGTGATCATCCTCTTGCCACAGACTGAAGCGCCCGGTACCCAAGAGCAGCACCCAGACTACGCTGCAGAATAAAATATAGTCCACCGGCAGCAGTGGGTTGCTGATGTAGTACCAACCCAACAGGCTGACCATGATGAGGCTGAAATAACGACCGGCGACTCCAAGCAGAATCATCAGTCCGGCCAGAATAAAACCACCGACCATGATGTTGTTCATCCAGGTGGGGCTGTTACTTGGAAGGAGCGGCAGCCCGGACTGCAGCACAGACACCGCCAGCGTGACCACGACGACAAGGCGTAAGGCGGGCTGAAACACACCCTGACTGAAGTCCGTAAGCCATTGAAAGCGTCTGTTCACTGCCTCGGCCTGTCGGTCTATGCGTCCACTGACGATCAGCCAGTCGACGAGAAAGCCGAGTATCGCCGGCAGCATGAAGGCGAACCCGCCGAGGGTTGTTATCGGTGGACGCACCAGGGGCCAAAGCGCCACCGCCAGAAAGCCCATCTGAAAACCGGCCCAGGTTCGCCTGTGCAGTGCCGGTGGTAGGGGGTAGACAGGTAGGCCACGGGAGTTGCGCCACATTATCCCGGCGTGAAATAGATAGTAGGCATTACCGAACAACAGGTAGCTCCAATGCACCTGACCATAACCGAAGGCCAGCAGTGAGGCGATAGCCAAGCCGATTGCATCAGACACGGTGTCTAGGTCGTTACCGAGTATGCTGCTCTGTCCGCTGCGACGTGCCACGAAGCCGTCGACTCGGTCCAATACAGCGGCAAAGAGATAGAGCATTCCCGGCAACCAAGACAAGGCAGGTCCTTCGGGCCAGGCTTGAAACAGGAAGCCAGCCACGGCGGCGATGAACCAGGCTCGCAGCAGGGTGAGTCTATTGGCCCAGCCCAAATTCTTATACAGCGGCGCATCCGGGCTCGGGCGGTTAAGAGGCAGGCGCCGCTTTGTCTGATAACAGATAAAAGCCCAGATCAACCCAGCCTGGGCTAACCATTGCAAACCCAGCAATAATCCCCCGACTACCAATCCAGCTAAACCCAGGCAGCCAATAAGGAAGAACTCGCGCTTAAGCAAGCCATCGATCGGCGTTTGTTGAGTGTCTGCGCGCAAAGTGTCTGACATCAAGCAACAATACCAAACCCAGGGGGCCAAACCATAGGGGTCGGAGGGATTTATTTTTGATCAATTTTACGCATTTACCAGAAAAAATTTCTAGACTTGGGTTCTGCAACTAAAACCGCATAAGGAAATGCAGTGCCGCGTCGAGCCAGAATGTATCTACCGGGGTATGCCTACCATATTGTGCAGAGGGGCAATAACCGCAGCGCCTGTTTCTTCGAGGCGGAGAACTATCGCGTTTATAAAAGTTATATGGGGGAAGTGCTGCCTCGTTACGGGAACAGTCTTCATGCCTACTGTCTTATGACAAATCATGTTCACTGATTGATTACCCCGGAGCATGAAGATAGTATTTCGAACCTCATGAAGGTGGTGAACAGCCGCTATGCGCAGTACATCAACAAAAAATATGAGCGCACAGGAACACTTTGGGAGGGGCGGCATAAGGCCAGTGCAGTTGACACTGAGAGTTATTTGCTGAAATGCTATCGCTATATAGAATTCAATCCAGTGGCAGCTTACATGGCAGATCAACCGGAAGAATATGCTTGGACAAGCCACCACTGTAACGCCTGGGGAGAGCCGGACTCGCTTATCGCAGAGCACGAATCCTACCTGGCGCTGGGTCGAAATTTAGAACAGAGATCTTCGACCTATCGCGACTATTTTAGTGAGGCTCTGTCATCTGAGGATCTCAATGCTATTAGCAAGGCAGCACACTATTCGATGCCGCTAGGCCCCGAGAGTTTTGTCGAACAGGTGGAGAGGCTGACCGGGCGCAGTATAGGTTTTGCGCGCCGTGGGCGTCCTCATGATACATTGATCAAAAATAAATCCCTCCGACCCCTTTAAATGATCTATTTCGCATACCCAGGTGATCTCGAAACTGCTACCGGCGGCTATCATTACGATCGTCGCCTGATTGGCGAGCTGCGTGGTATGGGTGTCGAGGTGGAAACTGTTGCGCTGCCAAACTGTTCTGGAATGCCGGATCAGGAGACCCTGAATAGTGTCGGGCAGTCACTGGCGGCGATACCGGATCAGTCCGTCGTCGTGATCGACGGACTCGCCTTCGGCGTTCTGGATGAGGTGGCGGTTAAGGAAGCGCGACGATTGCGACTGGTTGCGCTATGCCACCACCCGCTGGCGCTGGAAACCGGATTGGATGAGCGCAGCAGGCAATCTCTGCTGATCTCGGAGCGACGCGCATTAGAATGTGCTAGCGCCACGATCGTTACCAGCGGTCATACTCGCCAGATACTGATTGATCAATATGCGGTGCCAACCGAGCGGATCAGCGTAGCGCTGCCCGGTACTGACCAGACTTCCTTCGCACCCTGCGACGGCGATCCGATACGTTTGCTAACTCTGGCATCACTGACTCGACGCAAGGCCCATGACGTTCTTATAGAAGCGCTAGCCCCACTTGAATCCCTGCCCTGGCAAGCGCGCTTCGTGGGTGGCATGGAATTCGACCCTGCCTGGGCTAAGAGTTTGCAGGAGCGGGCGAACAAGCTAGGCCTGTCGCAGCGTATCGAATTTGCTGGCACGGTAGAGGATGCGCAGGCTGAATATCAGCAGGCCGATGTGTTTGTCTTACCCTCACGCTTCGAAGGCTATGGCATGGTATTCGCCGAAGCGCTGGCCGCTGGCTTGCCGGTGATCGCGGCGCGATCCGGCGCCGTGCCGGACGTAGTACCCGAAGCGGCCGGTCTGTTGGTGGCACCGGACGATGTAGACGGATTAAACGCTGCCCTGCAGCAGATACTAACTAGTGCTACCCTGCGGCAGACCCTGCAGGCCAGTGCCAGAAAAGTAGCCGCGACATTACCCTCGTGGACAGACACGGCAAGTCTTGTTGCACGAAAACTCGAAGAGGTGAAAAACTCATGAGCGGTTTCAGTATAGACTGGCTGGATCTGCGCGAGGGTGCAGACCGTCGTGCTCGCGCAGATAAATTATTGGAACAGGCAAGGCATTGGCTGCAGAGCGATGCTGCACCGCAATCTGAAATCAACGTGGTGGATCTCGGTGCCGGCACCGGCTCCACTCTGCGCGCCTTCTCCGCTGCAAGCGGCTCTAATCATGACTCGCTGTCCTGGCACCTGGTAGATCAAGATGCCCAACTACTCGCGCAGGCAAGACTTCGTCATGGGGATTCCCATCAATTGCAGACCCATGAGCTCGACCTCACCGATATCGCCGCATTGCCCCTAGAGGGCGCCAAGCTGATTACGGCTTCGGCGTTGTTCGATCTGGTGTCCGCCGATTTTATCGAAAGGCTCGCCGTCGAGATGGACCGACGCTGTCAGCAACAAGCGGTCGGTCTCTACTCGGCCCTGAACTACGATGGCACGACTAGCTGGACGCCAGCACACCCTTTGGACGAAGATGTGCTTAAGGCTTTTAATCGTGATCAGCAACGGGACAAGGGTTTCGGGGCGGCGCTGGGGCCGGATGCCGGCACCTATATGGAACGGGTGTTCAATAGTCTAGGCTTCAGCGTGTATTCCGTCAGCAGCCCCTGGGTGCTGGACAGTGATGACAGCAAACTAGTAGATGCATTGATTAGTGGGATAGCAGATGCAGTGGCTCAAGATCCGGCGCTAAACGCAGCGTCGCTTCAAGACTGGATTCAGTTCAGGAAATTACACTCCTTAGGCGGCACCTGCAGCGTCGGGCATACGGATCTGCTGGCACTGCCGCAAGGGGATTGATTACGGCCCGCAAGCAGAAGCGCGTTCGAAGCTGCTTTACCCGGAAACAGCACTACACTATGCTCATTCGATGAGCGGATAGCCGCAGCAGGAACCATCGACCACACATTTTAGGAGGCTTCATGCAGAAATTATATTCCGGCTCAGTCCGTTTAAGCCTGGCGCTATTGACTCCTTTGCTGCTGGCAGCGGGGCTCGCCAAGGCGGAGCCGGCAGACTGGGAAATCGACCCCGAGCACTTCTCAATCGCCTTCGAAACCGAACACGTGGGGTTTCAGAAGCAGCTGGGCCTGTTTCTGGAGGCTTCCGGTAGCTTTCGTTATGACCCAGATTCGCGAGAGCTGAGCGGTGGCAGTGTCGAGGTGCAGGCGGGCAGTATCTTCAGCAATCATGATGCCCGAGATAACCACTTGCGCGGCAGAGACTTTCTGAATGTCAGGAGAAACCCGCTCATCGTCTTCGAGGCCACTGGCTTTGTATCCGACAATGACGGCGTGCGCGGCACACTCAGCGGTGATCTCACTATGCTGGGAGAAACACATCCAGTTGTGCTGCAGGTGACAATCAACAAGCAGGCGAAGTATCCATTCGGACACCGGCGCGAGACGCTTGGTCTCTCAGCCCACACCACGATCAGCCGCAGTCTCTGGGGCATGGACTACGGTGTGGCAGACAATCTGGTTGGCGACGAAGTAACACTGCGCTTCGAGTTTGAGGCATTGCGCGAGCAATAAAAGGAACAAAAGGGGTCGGAGG
>CAJQHM010000112.1 GCA_905478195.1 uncultured Pseudomonadales bacterium | reverse complement strand
AGGGAATTCTGTCTTGAATCGGCACAATGATCCTAAAGGCAGAATTCGGCGTATGACAGCCTAACAATCCAGCATAATCCAGCAGAGAAACCATGCCCAAACAAACTGTAATCATGTGGTTCCGCCAGGACCTGCGGTTGGCTGACAACCCCGCCCTGATCGCCGCCGTCGAACAAGGCCGCGTCTTGTCACTATTTATACTCGACGAAGGTGAAGACTGGGCACCCGGGGCTGCATCCCGCTGGTGGCTACATCATTCCCTAAGCGCCTTGAATGAATCCTTGCAGGGAAATTTATGGGTTCTCAAGGGAGATGCAGCGCAACTACTGCCCCAGTTTGCCAAAGACCAGGGCGCAAGCCATGTCTTCTGGAATCGCTGCTATGAGCCCTCGCGAATAGCCCGGGACAGCCTTCTCAAACAAACTCTCAAAGAAGCCAAGATAACGCCTGGCAGTTACAACGGAAGCCTAATCTGGGAGCCATGGGAAAATCTCAAGAAGGATGGCACACCCTATAAGGTCTTCACCCCTTTCTACAAGTACGCCATTAGCAACAATTCACCTGCACCGCCCAGCCATGTGTCCATTCAGAATCTGGACAGCATCGGATGCAGCCAAGACGCGAACAGGATAGAGCGACTTGGACTACTGCCCAAGATTAACTGGTATGAAGAGTTAGCAGCGACCTGGCAACCCGGGGAGACCGGGGCTAGAGCGAAACTAGAGCACTTCATCGAGAACGGCCTGCATGACTACCGCGAAGGTCGAGACTTTCCCGCAAAACGCAGCGTTTCTATGCTATCTCCCCATTTACACTTCGGTGAAATTTCCCCCAGAGAGGCTGCCCAAGCGGTCAAACAAGCCGGCGAGATCGACACGAATGAAGAACAGGCTGAGCACTTTGTGCGCGAGCTGATCTGGAGAGAATTCTCCTACTACTCCCTCTATCACTTTCCACATCTTTGCCAAGAGAACATAAAATCACAGTTCAACCGTTTCCCCTGGGCCGCCGATGAAACCAACCTGCTGTTATGGCAGAAGGGTCAGACGGGATTCCCGCTGATAGACGCCGGCATGAGAGAACTGTGGCAGACCGGCTATATGCACAATCGTGTGCGCATGATCGTGGGATCTTTTCTGGTGAAGAATCTAATGATTCACTGGCTGGAAGGTGCACGCTGGTTCTGGGATTGTCTGGTTGATGCCGACCTCGCCAACAATAGCTGTAGCTGGCAATGGGTTGCTGGAAGCGGTGCCGACGCCGCACCCTACTTTCGCATTTTCAATCCGGTAACGCAGTCGCAAAGATTCGACCCCCAGGGAAGCTATATTCGCAAATACGTGCCTGAACTGGCAGGCCTGTCCAACAAGGCAATCCACGACCCGAGTTCACTTTCGCAGGAGGAGTTGCAGCAGGCAGGTGTCACCCTCGGAGAGAATTACCCAAGGGCAATAGTAGATCTAAAGGAAAGCAGAGTGCGGGCACTCGACGCCTACAAGTCCCTGGCCGATCAGGGCTAGAGACACGCCCCGCTTACTCTACCGACAGCTCGTTTTTGGCCATCTGTACGGCGCGAACGATAGCCCTGGCTTTGTTCTGAGTTTCTTCCCACTCCATCTGAGGCTGCGAGTCGGCCACGATTCCCGCGCCGGCCTGCACATAGAGCTTCTGATTCTTGATTACCGCAGTGCGTATGGCGATGGCCATGTCCATATTGTCATTCCAGCCCAAATAGCCCATGGCACCCCCATAGATGCCACGCTTCTCAGGCTCTAATTCGTCGATGATTTCCATCGCCCGCACCTTCGGAGCGCCGCTCAGAGTCCCAACCGGCAAGGTTGCCTGCAGAACGTCCAGCGCAGTTTTGTCATCTCGCATTTCGCTTTCGACGATCGATGCAATATGCATGACATGAGAATAGCGCTCGACAAACATCTGCTTGGGTACCGTGACCGATCCAGTCTTGGATACTCTTCCGGAATCGTTGCGACTGAGATCGATGAGCATTAGATGTTCGGCTATTTCCTTAGCGTCGGCTAAAAGATCCTCTTCCAAAGCGAGATCTTCCGCCTCGCTATTGCCTCGTTTACGCGTGCCCGCCAGGGGACGCACCGTAATCTTTCCCTCCTCAACCCGGGCCAGTATCTCAGGCGAGGCACTGACCACATGGTGATCACCAAGATCGAAGTAGACCATATAGGGAGAGGGGTTCAAAAAACGCAGAGCTCTATACAGGTTCAATGGATCGCCCGAGAAGGGCACCGACATGCGCTGTGCCAGCACGACCTGCATGACATCACCCGCCACTATATATTCTTTAATTTTCTCAACGGCCTGCTGATAGCCCTGCTGTGAGAAGTGATGTGAGAAATCGGCCTCCCCAACCGTCTTTGATTCCTGAAGTTTCGGCAAGGGTACAGGCTTGTTCAATTGCTCTTGCAAGAAATCCAGACGCCTCTGCGCGCTAGCGTAGGCATCTTCACCAGCTGGATCGACAGTGATTACGAAGCAGATCGTCCCACTGAGGTTATCGAATACCACGATCTCCTCGGATAGCATCAACAAAATATCCGGTGTCGCGATCTCGTCTCTGGCGGTAGATGGCCCTATGCTAGTCTCTACAAAGCGCACGGTATCGTAGGAAAAATAACCGACCAGGCCACCGCTAAACCTCTGACCATCGGGAACTTCCGCAACCTTGAACCGGTTCTTAAACGCGGCGATAAATTCGAATGGTTCTTCTGTTTCTACTTCTTCTACGGTCTCGCCTTCTACCTCGACCGTCACCGTAGCTCCGACAACACGCAAAGTGGTGGAACAAGGAAGGCCGATAATGGAATAGCGCCCCCACTTTTCGCCGCCCTGTACCGACTCAAAGAAGTAGCTATGCTTGCCATCACTGTTACTCTTGCAGAGCTTTAGATAGGTGCTAAGCGGAGTTTCCGTATCGGCCAGCACTTCGCGCACAATAGGAATGCGGTTATAACCGGAATCGGCAAGCTTCTTAAACATCTCTTCAGTCATTTGAGAATTCACATGGATCTCGAATTAATTGCAGCAATAAATAGAAACCATTTTAGACTTCGAGGCCTTGCTGCTTATTTGCAGCGCGCAGCTCAAGCCAAAACTCCTTAGTGATGCTTGTCGGGATTCTGCCCCAGTTGCGAACGCATCTCGGAGATCGTCGCGGCATAGTCATCGCTGTTAAAGATAGCCGAACCGGCAACGAACATATCGGCGCCTGCATCCGCAATTTCACGGATATTCGACACGCCAACACCGCCATCTACTTCAAGGCGAATGGAATAGTCACTGTCGTCGATGAGCTCACGCACTTGCTCTAACTTCTTGAGGGTAGAGGGGATGAATTTCTGTCCACCGAATCCGGGATTAACCGACATCAGTAGAATGACGTCGACCTTGTCCATCAAATATTCGAGGCAATCGATTGGCGTGCCCGGATTGAAAACCAGGCCAGATTTACAGCCTTGTTCACGGATAAGTTGTAAGGAACGGTCGACGTGCCCGCTTGCCTCTGGGTGAAAACTAATATAACTGGCCCCAGCCTTGGCGAAGTCCACGATCAGCTGATCTACCGGACTTACCATTAGATGCACATCGATTGGAGCGGTAATTTTGTGATTTCGTAGCGCCTGACAGACCATGGGCCCGATAGTGAGATTCGGAACATAGTGATTATCCATCACATCGAAATGAACTACGTCAGCGCCCGCATCCAATACAGCATTGACCTCTTCACCGAGTCTAGCGAAGTCAGCAGATAGAATAGAGGGAGCGATTAAATAGTCTTTCATTGCCATGGCCCATTTTGCAAAGTAGTTGAAGAGAGCATTTTACAGACAATGTCGGGGCTTGTCCTGATGGATAGCCAAGATAACAAGGATAGCGAATATTCAGAGGCCGGCTGGATCTATGCGCGAAGCTTACGATACCCGCAGAGTTCCTCATAGGCATTGCGTATCGCCATCGCATGCTCCTGCGCTTCCCGCAGCGCGGAAGCGGAGACATTGCTGCCAGCAAGCTTGTCCGGGTGATAGCGGGACATCATGCGCAGATAGGCACGACGTATTTCACCATCCTCCGCCTCGGGCTCGAGCTGCAGAATGCGATAAGCATTGTGGATAAACGTTCGGCTGTGTGGCTTAAAGAATGCGCTGCGGGGGTCAGCCTGGGCTCTTTGATATTGCTCAGATTGCGAGGCGGATGCGATAGCTAGAAACTCTGACTTATTATAGCCAAACTCCTCTGCCACATCGCGCAGTAGCATTTTGTCTTTCAAGCGCAGATTGCCTTTAAGATAGGCCGCCTCGCATTGAATCTGCAGAAATAGCTTCGCCAAGGCACTGCGCCTGCCTACGACTCTTGCCGCCGAGTCTAGCGCCGCAAATAATTCCGAATCGGGATGTTTGCCACGATCGTAGGCAATGATTGCCTGACGTCGCTTGTCGCCACACAATGCCATGCGTTTCATGACCTGCTCGGCGTAATTGATTTCGCCCACGGTTACGCGGCCATCCATCTTCGCCAGTCGCCCCAACGCCATAAACATCGCATCTATCAGCAACTGTTCTGCGCGACCACCGGATGGGAGATCTGCCGCCACGCTGAAACCGCTGAGCCGCTTTGTCAGCGCTTTCCGGTATGCTTTGCTGGTTAATGCCGTAAGCATATCTTATGTACCAGCGGCTTTACTGGCCGCTTCGGCCAAGCTATTAACTTCCTGCAGTCGCTCCGGCGTGCCTATATCCATCCACACGCCTTCGAATACCTCGCCACTTACCTGATCATCGAGCATCGCCTCTTGCAAGAGCGGCACCATGGATCGCGGCTGGATCGGGAAGTCTCTGAATAGATTTTTGTGCATCACACTTATGCCGCTGAAGGTCAGACGTTGATCTCGGGTGGAGTGATCCTCATGAACGCGGCCCTGCTCGTCAATGTAGAAATCTCCATGAGGATTGTGATCTGCATTTTTGACCAGAACCAGATGCGCCAGTCGATCAACCCCATCGACCGGCTGCAAGCTTGAAAAATCGAAGTCGGTCCAGATATCGGCATTCGTTACAATGAAACAATCGTCTTCCAATTTCGGCAATGCCTTGATGATGCCGCCCGCCGTTTCCAGACGAATCGGTTCTCTCGAATAGCTAATCGAGGTGCCGTATTTGGATCCATTCCCGAGCAACTCCTCGATCATGCCGCCCAGATAGAAATGATTGATTACGATTCCCGAAACGCCGCCAGCGACAAGCCTCTCAATCTGATGTTCGATAAGAGTCTTGCCCGCTACTTTCAATAGGGGTTTGGGTAAGTTGGCAGTGAGGGGCTGCATGCGCTTGCCCAGCCCAGCTGCCAATATCATTGCTCGCATTAAGATTCCAGATTGAGTTTAGCTTTCGCATTGAGAAGTACATTTGTCTCAAACCAGTCCAGGAAGGGAGCCATCTCCTCGTACTTACAGGCCACTTCCAGAAAATACTGGATAACCTCAGGGATATCGGCCAAATACTGCGGTTTATTATCTCTTATGCAAAGGCGCGAGAAGATGCCCATGACTTTGAAGTTGCGCTGTAGCCCGGCGAGATCGAAATCACGGAGGAATTGTGAGATGGAAACTCCTTCTGTCAGCCCAGCCTCGCAGGCCAGTTGATAATAATGAAGCGCCAACATCTCAACCAACTCTGGGCTCCAGCGTATATAACAATCTCGCAACAGGGATACCAGGTCGTAGCTATAGGCACCCGCCATCGCATCCTGAAAGTCTATGATGCCTGGCCCTGCATCCTTGGGAAAACGGCCCTCATCCAGAATTAACAAATTACGCGAATGATAATCACGATGCACCGCAACTTGGGTCTGGCCCAGAACCGCGTCTTCCAGAAAAGAAAATGTGTTCGCAATCAATTCTCGATCGCCATCGGTCAATTTCAGCTTAAGATATTCTCCGCAAAACCAATCTTCGAAAAGCTGCATCTCGCTACGTAACTTCTCCCGATCATAGGGGGCAAGTCTCTCTTTATTCACATTGGTTTGTATTTTAATGAGTGCAGAGATTGCGGACTTATACAAGCTCTCAACTTGATACTCCGATATAGCGTCAAGGCCACCTGCTTGCAGACTCAGAAGTCGAGGTAGATACAGGCTATCACCGAAGTCTTCCAGTAGTAAAAAACCTTTGTCGTAGTTCTTTGCCAGCACCTCAGGAGACTTGACCCCCGCCTCCCGCAAGTAGCCGGCAACTTCCACGAACAATTCGCTATTCTCATTCTCCGGCGGCGCATCCACGGCGATAAAAGTCTGCTGCGCAATCTCTGCCCGAAAATATCGACGAAAGCTGGCATCGCCGCTAACGGTAGTGAGATCGACGCTAATCGAAGGCTCTGAGAGCAACTGTCGCAACTGCTGGTTCACCCAGTCAGTCAACTGCGTTTTACGGCTATTTATCATTCTATGTCTTCTTTTGGAGCGGCATGGAACCAGGAAACCCTGAGACCTTGCTTTGCATTCAATGGCCGATGAATTATTATGCCTTGCTCGATGCCTGAGCAAAGCATTCTTATCACACAGTTAGTCGGTTTCAACGGCAATAAGTTTATATCAAGCCGCTAGCAACTTAGTGATCCACTCATAAGAGCCAGGAAGATCCAAGCAAGCATGCCGTTCAAGAAACGTTATATCTGCGCCGAAATCGCCCTGATCCTATCTTCAGGATTACTATTGGCTTCGATTCCCACTGCGGCTCAGGCACAGCTCCCTCAATTCAGCTGCCGGGCTAATGAGTCCGGCGATGGCTGGATCTGCGAAAGCGACCAGACCCCAGCTAGTAGCAACACGGTGCGCACCACGACGCGACCTCTAAGTAACAGGGAAGCCAGCACGGGAACAGGAGACGAGAATCGTCCTGAGCGCCAGGCGGCAACTCCAACTCAGGCAGCGCCTGAAACCACTGAGCCTCTAGAGGCAATCCCAGCCGACACTCAAACACAGATTCAGACAATGCGCAGCAGCGAGCCGACCTTGATAACAGCAGTGGCAGCGGAGCAAGAATATGAACTCGACTGGGTTCCTCTGGCCTCCCTAAGCGCAGAGCAACTCGCCGAGTTAAACAGTAACTGCTGTGGCGTGTTTGTCGATCCCAGCGGCCGCGAGAAAGATACCGATAACCGACCTGCCGACGCCCAGACTCGCTTCGATGCGGCGCAGGGTGTCACCGGCGTCTCGCAAAACCTTATAAGCATCGACGGCGACATAGTAGTACAACAGGGCTATCGCACCATACAGAATAACGAGTCCACGAGCATCGACCGTGCTACCAATACGGTGAAATTGCAGGGCGATGTAATGTTTCGCGAACCTGGCGTTATGCTTGCCGGCAGCTCCGCCTTCATCGATAACGATCAGGACTTCAACAGAATCGAAAATGCACAATATGTTTTGCATGAGTACGGCGCCCACGGCAGCGCCGATAGCATAGTCTATGCGAGTGATAGCGGCAGCGTGACAATCGAAAATGGCGAATTTAGCCGCTGCGAACCCGAATCCAATTTCTGGCTATTCCGTGCAGACAGCATCGTACTGAATCAGGAGGAAGGCCGCGGCTATGCGACGGCTGTGAGCCTGCGCATTAAAGATGTGCCTATTTTTTACTACCCTGGAACGCTGCCCTTCCCCCTAGCTGACGAACGCATGTCTGGGTTTCTCGCACCCAGTACCGGGTCGACCCGCAGTGGCGGCTTCGATTTCGAGCTACCTTATTACATGAATCTCGCGCCGAACTATGACGCCACTGTATCCCCCAGACTCATCTCGGATCGGGGTGTGTTAACCGGGCTGGAAATGCGCTACCTGGCCGAGACTTCTATGAACACGCTGAACTTATCCTATCTGGGTAACGACAAACTGTTTGATGCAGCGACCGCAAACATTCCCGGCTCCGATTCGCCACCTACCGACAATCGATGGTTCATCGGCTACGAACACTACGGAAGCTACGGTAAAAATTGGTCCAGCTTCGTCGACTACAATGCGGTGAGCGATGCAGACTATTTCTACGACCTGGGCAGCAACGGTCTGAATACAACCAGTCGTACCCACCTCAATCGACAGGCAAGGCTGAATTTCTATTCCGAGTATCTGCGTGCCGGACTCAATGTGCAGCGTGTACAGATTATCGACCCGTTTATTTCTTCGATAGACCTCAACAGACCCTATGACCGGCTACCGCAATTCTTTTTCGATACCGAGACTTATCTAGGTGCCGGTTTCCGCATCGGCTTGAACGGACAGATTACCTCCTTCGATAGAACCCTTGATGAATCGAGGCTTACAGCAGCACAGCTGGACAATGGCGCTCTGGTGAATGGCGAAAGATTGAATCTGGAACCGGCAATAAGCTGGTCTGTGGAGCAACCAGGCTGGTTCCTGCGAACTGGCGCAAAATATAAACACGCGTCGTATAAGTTACAGAATCAGGCCACGGCCTCGATGGATGATCCGAAAATTGGCATTGCTGTCTACAACTTCGACGCCGGCCTTGTTTTCGATCGAGCCATGTCCGGCGGTTTTACACAGACGCTGGAACCCAGACTCTATTATCTTTTCAGTGAATATGAAGACCAGAGCCTACTCCCTCTGTTCGACACATCGGAGCTCAATTTCAGTTTCAGCCAATTATTCCGGGAAGATAGATTCAGCGGTGGCGACCGCATCGCCGATGCAGACCAGGCCAGCTTCGCTATCACCAGCCGCATTCTCGACCCTCAGGGAAAAGAGCAGGCACGAATTAGCCTGGGCCAGATTCAGTACTTCGATGACAGACAGGTAGACCTGAGCAATCCTATTCAATCCTGGATACCCCGCTACTCTCCCCTAAACCAAAAATCTGCGGTTGCGGGAGAGTTTGTTCTCGCCTTCGGACAGAACTGGCGCCTGAATTCTGACGTACAATGGAACGAAGAGACGCAAGAGCTGGACGAGGGCAGTTTCCAATTGCGCTATCATCGCGACAACGACCATCTAATCAACATGGCATATCGCTACCGAAATTTGGTGGATTCACCCAATTTCATCTTGCCGCCGGGGATAGACCCGCGCATCAAGCAAACTGACCTGTCAGCCGCATGGCCACTAAGTCAGAGCTGGAAGCTATTAGCCAGATGGAACTACGATCACAGCAATTCTCGAAACCTGGAAACCTTTGCCGGGGTCGAATACAGTAATTGTTGTGCGACAATACGGCTTATAGCTAGGGAATGGGTTGACGAGGACGAATTGTTTGTCCCTAATATCGAACCTAATCAGGGAATTTTTGTCCAATTTACCCTGGAAGGACTAGGAAATATCACAGGTGGCGGACTAAGCAACCTGCTGAGTGACGGAATTCGCGGGTTCAGAGAGACTGAAGATGAGTAAATACAATACTAAAGCAGCAGGACAGGCGCGCAGCGGCATGTGCCTGGCAGCACAATTGCTGCCGGCAATCGGTTTGGGGCTTGTCTTAGCGATAGCGACAGCCTCAGCCTCAGCACAACGCGTGCTACTGGACAGAATCGTGGCCCTGGTGGACGAAGGCGTGGTCTTACAGAGCGAGCTCGATCTGCGCATGGTGGAGATTCAACAGAACGCCGCGCGAGCGAATCGCCCCCTACCAGAACCTGAAAAACTCAGGAAAGAAGTGCTGGATGCTCTGGTCATCGAAAATCTACAGATGCAGCTGGCTGAGCGAGTTAGCATTCGATTTACCGATGACGAGATCAACAGAATTCTGGGCACTATGGCGGAAAACAATAATCTCAGCTTCGATGAGTATCTGAATGTGCTTAACGAAGCCGGCGTATATCTGCAAACTCGAGAGCAGGTGCGCCAACAGATGACCATGCAAGAATTGCAACGGGGCATGGTGAATCGCCGCATTCAAATAACCGAACAGGAAATAGACAATTTTCTAAACTCGGAAATGGGCCGCGAAGTTATGGCGCCCGATTATCTCGTTGAACATATGCTCATTCCTGTTAGCGGCGAAGAGCCCGCCGCATCCAAGCAAAGTAAATTACGCTATGCCGCCGATCTCGTCGCACGGGTGAGGGAGGGCGAAATCTTCGCTCAAGTCCGAGCCACCGCGAGACAGGCTGCCGTGTTTGAAATTGGCGGGACGGAATTCGGCTGGCGCAAGGCAGAGCAGCTGCCCACACTGTTTAGAGAAGTAGTAGAAGGCATGGGCATCGGCGATGTAGAGGGGCCGATCGAAGCAGGTAATGGCTTTCACCTCATTCAACTCGCTAACAAGGCGGGTGGTGCCGAGCAGATGGTCGCGCAGACTAATTTTCGCCACATCATGCTAACGCCCAATGAAATTCGCGATGAGCAGCAGACCGAAGATGCGATTCGCGAGCTAAGACAAAAGATTGTGGACGGCGAAGACTTCGCCTCTCTGGCAAGACAAAATTCCGACGACGATACATCCGTGGTAGCTGGTGGTGATATGGACTGGATCAACGAAGGACAACTGCCTCTGGACATGGAATCGGTAATTGACGCTCTGGAGATAGGCGAACTCAGTGAACCCTTCCGCACCGAGAGTGGCTGGCATATCGCTGAAGTGTTCGAACGTCGCGTATCCGACCTCAGTAACATCTATACTCGCAATCAAGCTGCCAGCGCCCTGCGCAATCGCAAATATGATTTGGAATTGCAAAACTGGCTGATAGAGATTCGCGAAGAAGCCTTCGTCGAATTCATCGAATAGCGTTCACCACATCGCATTCATTCAGATAATCGCCGCTAGCTTTGCAGGATTAGCCTCGTGACACATAGACTAGCTATCACCCCGGGCGAGCCCGCCGGCATCGGACCCGACCTTTGCATAGAGATCGCACAGAGTCCTCCTAAAGATGTCGAACTCGTTATCGTCGCCGACCCGACACTGCTGCAGGAGCGCGCCATACTTCTGGGGCTCCCACTTGCCACCAAAATTTTCGATCCGTCTATAGCGGCGGCAGAAACTGAGCCGGGGCAAGTCACGGTAATTCCTGTCAGCCTGCGTCATGAGGTAGAAGCCGGCGCCTTAAACACGGCGAACGCAGAGTATGTCCTGGAAACTTTGAGAGTTGCCGCCCAAGCAGTTACAGATGGCGCATGTAATGCGATGGTTACCGGCCCCGTGCACAAGGGGATAATCAATGATGCAGGCTTTAGATTCTCCGGGCATACCGAGTATCTGGCCGACTACTGCGAGCAAGAACTGACCGTCATGATGTTGGCAACCGAGGGGCTGCGGGTGGCTCTGGCAACAACTCACCTACCCCTGAGCGCGGTTCCTGCCGCTATCACCAAAGAATTACTGCGAGATATCATCTCCATCTTGAATGCCGACCTGCAATCAAAATTTGGAATTGCGTTACCCGAAATTCTTGTTTGTGGACTAAACCCACATGCGGGCGAAGGCGGCCATCTGGGCTCAGAGGAGATCGACACCATCGAACCGGTTCTCAACGAGATGCGCGCGCAGGGGATAAACCTTATCGGTCCGCTGCCAGCCGACACGCTGTTTACACCAAAGTATCTGGCCAGTGCCGATGCGGTACTATCTATGTTCCACGATCAAGGCCTGCCCGTGCTCAAGCACAAGGGCTTCGGTGCTGCGAGTAATATCACCCTTGGTCTGCCCATCATAAGAACATCGGTTGATCACGGGACGGCATTGGATCTTGCCGGCAGTGGCAAAGCCGATACGGGCAGCCTCTTCAATGCAATCAGCACCGCCCTGGAAATGAGCAAGCACTGGAGTAAGCCCTAGTGGCCAATAATAGAGCCGTCACCTTGAGCACAGGCACCGCGCATCAGGCACGGAAACGCTTCGGCCAAAATTTCCTGCATGACCAGCAGGTCATCGATCGCATTATTCGCGAGATAGCGCCATCGCCCGACGACCATCTGCTAGAGATCGGTCCCGGGCAGGGTGCGCTGACCAAGCAACTCGCCAAGTCAGGCGCGCGCCTGGATTGCGTAGAGCTCGATCGCGATTTAGCAGAGCATCTAAGACATCAATATCGCGACTATAGCAATGTCCATATACATCAGCAGGACATACTGAAGTTTGATCTTAACGATCTCGAACTGGACGATAAGCGGCTGCGAATAATAGGTAACCTGCCCTACAATATTTCGACGCCAGTACTGTTTCACCTGTTGAAATTTTACGAGAAGATCGAGGACATGAGCTTCATGCTACAGCTCGAAGTCGTCGAGCGCATGGCCGCGGATGTCGGCGATAAAGATTACGGCCGGCTCAGCCTTATGCTGCAGTATTTTTGCAGGGCCGAGAAGTTATTCAACGTGCCGCCGCAGGCCTTCACCCCCCAGCCCAAAGTAAATTCAGCCATCGTGCGCCTGACCCCCTACCCCGAACCGCCGGTTAAGGCGAAGAATGTGGAATGCCTGAAGCTCGTCGTGAGGACCGCGTTCAATCAGCGCCGCAAGACCTTGAAAAACAGCCTCAAGACGCTCATATCTGAGGATGCACTTTCAGACCTGACAATCAATATGAAACTACGACCAGAAAATTTGAGCCTCACCGATTATGTCAAAATCAGTGACGCAATAAGCTTCCTGGCAAACTAGAACCCGTCACGAGAGGCGCCCCAGATGCGCAGATGCAGATGAACAGCCAGCAGGACATTCGAATCGAGGTAGCGGTACGTTACTTAACTGAGCAGTCGGACCCCGATGCCGACCGCTACGCATTCGCCTACACAGTAGAGATATGTAATCGCGGTATGGAGGCGGTCAAGCTATTGAATCGCTCCTGGCATATCACAGATGATAACGAAAAAGTCGAAGAGGTCCGTGGCGAAGGTGTCATTGGGCAGCAACCGGAGATACTACCTGGCCAGTCTTTTCACTATACCAGCGGCGCCGTTATCGAAACAAAATTCGGTAGCATGCATGGCGACTACGAGATGCAAAGCTCCAGCGGCGAAAAATTTACTGCCAAGATACCGCCATTCTTGTTAGCGCCACCGCTCGCCGTTCATTGAGGAAAAAGGCACTGGCTGCCCAAAACAAGTTCTCGCCCAGTAATGTTATACTTCTGGCCATGCCTTCAGCTCTTAAAATTACGCAGTATAGTCCATGAGTACCTACGTCGTCGGGGACTTACAGGGCTGTTATAAGCCCCTGAAGAAACTTCTCAAGAAAGTTAAGTTTTCCGAGACTACGGACAAACTCTGGTGTGTTGGCGATCTCGTCAATCGGGGGCCAGATTCCTTGGACACTCTACACTTCTTGAGTGATATGGAGGACTCCTTAGAACTGGTCTTGGGAAATCACGACCTACACTATATTGCGATACACGAAGATTGTGCGCCAGCAAGAAGCAAAGACACTCTGGATAATTTATTAAATGCCAAAGACAGTCAAGAACTCAGCGACTGGCTGCGCAAGCAACCGCTTGCTCACCATGAGAGTCTGGACACCAAATCTGGCGTAGAGAATTTTCTTATGGTGCATGCTGGTGTCGCGCCTCATTGGACTCTGCAGAAGACACTAAACCTTGCTGCCGAAGTGCAATTCGCACTACAAGACATCGACTATAAGGCCTTCCTGCATCATATGTACGGCAACACACCTACACGCTGGCACGACCAGCTAGAGGGCCTGGATCGCCTGCGCGTAATAACGAACTACCTAACCCGAATTCGCTTCTGCGACGAAATAGGCACCTTGCAGCTAACCGCAAAAGAAGGCTTGAGTTCGGCGCCGCAGGGGTTCAAGCCCTGGTTCGAATTCGAGACGCTAACGCCCGAGACGACTATACTTTTTGGACACTGGGCGGCACTCGAAGGCTATACTGGCAAGAAACATGTGCATGCTCTCGACACCGGCTATGCCTGGGGTCGAGAACTAACCCTGATGCGCCTGGAAGACAAGCATCTGTACTCTATCTCCAGTTAGGCGAAGCAACAGTAAACTGGCTAGCCAGTTTCAACGCAAGACAGCAAAATGACTATGGACATATATTTAGTGGGCGGTGCGGTCCGCGACAAACTTCTGGACCTTCCCATTCGGGACAAGGATTGGGTTGTAGTCGGCAGCACCGCCACTGCGATGCAAGAACAAGGCTATTTGCAAGTTGGCAAAGACTTCCCCGTGTTTCTGCATCCTGAAACCAAGCAGGAATACGCTCTGGCCCGCACGGAAAGAAAGGTTGGCGCCGGCT
This sequence comes from uncultured Pseudomonadales bacterium, assembly GCA_905478195.1. Classification (GTDB taxonomy): domain Bacteria; phylum Pseudomonadota; class Gammaproteobacteria; order Pseudomonadales; family Pseudohongiellaceae; genus UBA9145. The sequence continues at coordinate 10,990 of CAJQHM010000112.1, read as the reverse complement.
ATCTGGGCTTCGAATTCGATGCCTCAGAATCGGTCACGCTAGAGCAGGACCTAATGCGCCGAGACCTCACCATCAACGCGATTGCCGAAGCTGATGATGGCGAAATTATTGACCCCTACAACGGCCGTCAAGATATAGAGGACAGAGTCCTGCGCCATGTCTCCCCTGCTTTTGCCGAAGATCCTCTGCGCGTGCTTAGAGTCGCAAAATTTTCGGCTCGCTTTGCAACTCTGGGCTTTCGAGTAGCACCCGAGACTCTGAGCCTGATGCGCGACATAGTTAACAGTGGTGAAATTGAAAGCCTGGTTCGTGAGCGAATCTGGCAGGAAACGGAACAAGCTATGGGCAGCGCCGCACCCGATGTCTATATTCGCGTGTTGCGAGACTGCGGCGCGCTAAAGCTGCTCCTGCCGGAGGTAGATCGCCTCTTCGGCGTTCCACAGCCACCCAAGCATCACCCGGAAGTAGATACGGGGCTTCACACCCTGCTCAGCCTGCAGCAGGCTGCCAAACTGAGTGACGATCCAGTGGTGCGCTACGCAACACTGGTTCACGATGTTGGCAAAGGCATTACCGACAAGGCTAAATGGCCTAGCCACTTCGACCACGAACAACTGGGCCTGCCCCTGCTACTGGATATTAATAAGCGCCTGCATGTCCCGAATCAATATTCGAGACTTGCCGCACTGGTTTGCGAGCACCATACAAAACAACACCGCATACTGGAGCTGCGTCCGGCGACGCTGCTTAAATTAATCGAGGCCCTCGACGGCTTCCGCCGCCCCGAGCGAGTGCAGAAATTTCTCCTGGCCTGCGAAGCAGATGCCCGGGGCAGAACCGGGCTAGAACAACGAGACTATCCGCAGAGCGCCTATCTCACAACAGTGCTGAACGAATTGTCGCAGCTGGATGTTGGCAGTCTATTAAAAGAGGCGAAGCCGGAGAATCCGCAGGAATTTGTCAGCCAGAGCAGGCTCAAGCTGCTAGGTGACATCGTCGCCCGCTTGAATCCTTCTGCGAGTACAAATTAAACAGGGTGTTAATTTAAAATGAATACATCAGCAAGTGTCCAGCCCGAGGCCAGAGTGTGTTTCCTCACCGGCGCGAGCAAACGACTCGGTGCCAGTACGGCCAGAAAATTTCACGCCGAGGGCTTCAATGTCATAATTCATTTCAATAACTCTCGCAGAGAAGCCGAAGCTCTGGTCACTCAGCTTAATTCCCTGCGCGAGGGTTCCGCACAATCATTACAAGCCGACCTCACCGACAAACAACAGCTGGCGCCGCTCGCAGATCAGATGCTGGACTGCTATCAACGCCTCGATGTGCTGATCAACAACGCCTCGTCGTTCTATCCAACACCTCTGCAAGAGTGCTCCAACGAGCAGTGGGATGATCTGGTTGACAGTAATCTGCGGGCAGCGTTTTATCTATCCCAACAGCTGGCCCCCGAACTTACGCGGCGCGCGGGCTCCGTGGTTAATATGGTAGACACACACGCAGACAACCCACTGAAAGGCTTCCCGATATATAGCATTGCGAAAGCTGGGGTTAAGGCGATGACCAAGTCCCTAGCCAAGGAACTCGCACCGCGAGTAAGAGTGAACGGCGTCTCTCCTGGCGCAATACTCTGGCCGCCATCGCTGGAGGACGAGTCAAAGCCGGAAGTTTTGTTAGGTAGGAAAAAAATGCTGGAGACTATCCCCCTGCGCGTCCTGGGAGATCCGCAGAACATTGCGGACACTGTTTTCTTTTTAGCGAATGATGCTTGTTATGTTACCGGACAGACAATACGGGTTGACGGTGGTCGCTACCTCGGCTAACAAATGCTTTCCTTATTTTGTGCTCGGAGAATATTCTTATGCTTAGAATTTATGGTGATAGCCAGTCAGGCAATTGCTACAAGATTAAGCTACTGCTAAATATCCTCTCTATCGAACACGAATGGATCCATGTCGACATTCTTGCCGGAGAGACGCACACGGATGCATTCAAGAAGATGAATCCGAACAGAAGAATCCCGGTTCTTGTGCTCGCCAACGGCAGCATTCTCCTTGAGTCGAATGCAATCCTCAATTTTCTCGCCGAAGGCAGCGAATATCTCCCCAAGGATCGTTACCTGCGCGCCCAGGTATTGCAGTGGCAATTCTTCGAGCAATACAGCCACGAACCGTTTATTGCGACCGCACGCTATATCAATAAGTATCTGGGCCTGCCGAAAGAACGTCGAGCAGAATTTGAGGCCAAGCAGGAAGGGGGGCACAAAGCCCTGTCTGTGCTAGAGCAACAACTGAGTCGGTCAGATTTTCTGGTAGGCGCCTCTCTGACAATCGCTGACATCAGCCTCTATGCCTATACCCATGTGGCACACGAGGGCGGTTTTGATTTGGAGGGCTATGTAGCCATTCGTCGATGGATAGATAGAATCGAGCAACGCGATGATTATCTTGCCATGAATGGCTAGCGCGAGACGCAGCCATCTAACAAAACTAGAGCTTGCCTAGCGAGGAATCCAGTGCGACCGGCCATAGCTTTTGCTTCGCCTTGTCATAGCCTTGCCACAGTTCTCTATAGGAAACGCCCGTCTCAGAATGCACCGCTTCTGGCAACAACTCCGCTAGTGGTTGCAGTACATAGGCATTCTCTGTGATCTCGGGGCGCGGCAATTCTATGCCACAGGAAACACCGGACTCCTCCCCAAAGAGCAGAATATCGATATCCATAGTACGGCCAGAGAATCTGGCCTGCTGACGATCTCGTCCCAGGCTGTCCTCTAGACGTTTCAAAAAGGCAGCGACGTCTGTTAGCGCTTTTTCGGTATCAGCCAACACCACAAAGTTTAGAAAATTATCTCCATCAAAACCGACGGCCTTGCTCTCATAGATAGTCGAGCAGCGGATGTTTTCAAACTCCACTTTTAACGCATTCACTGCCGCCCGAATATTGGATTCGGCGTCTATATTGCTGCCTATGCTCAGGGCTAGCGTTGTCACATGCAACTTCCGTAGTTTGAATTCTCGCTAAGAGAAGAGATGAAACTATCTATTACCGCGTTCAATGATTACACCTACGTCTTTGGAGCCGGTGACGGCACCGGGTTTACCGACTCGCAACTTAAGCCAGGGTACGGAGAATTCCTCTAGCACAATCTCTGCTATTCTCTCGGCCATCGTTTCTACCAGAAAAAATTCCGAGCCTTCGATAAACTCGATTAGCCGCTTTGCGACAGCCTTGTAGTCCAATGTGTTTTCAATATCTTCGCTGCGGGCTGCCGCACTTATGTCGGTTCCCATTTCGAGATCCAGACTCACCACCTGTTTCTGTTCCCGTTCCCAATCATAGATGCCTATGATGGTTTCTATTTCGAGCTCACGAATATAAACGATATCCATTCCTAATCCTTCAAGCAAAATTTTAAGAGGGGCTAGATGGCAGATAGAGCCTCTAGCGACCAGCGCGGTTGTGCGCGTATTTCCAAATCATCAGCCTGTCCAGCCAGCAAACGCTGACAGCCTGCATAGGCGATCATGGCGCCGTTATCCGTACAAAATCTAGGCTGTGCGTAAAACAGTTTCGCATTATGCTTCGCGACTGTTTTTTCCAGCACTTCACGCAGCTGCAAGTTTGCCGAAACGCCCCCGGCTATAATCAGAGTGTGCATTCCGGTTTGCTGCAGGGCCCGAGCACACTTAATCGCCAGGGTGGCTACTACCGCCTCCTCGAACCCGCGAGCTATGTCAGCACGTTGCCGATCATCTATATTTCCATCGACATCAGCTGCCTCAGAAATGGCGGTGCGCACCGCCGTTTTTAAACCGCTGAAACTAAAATCCAGTCCGGGGCGGTTCGTCATCGGGCGTGGGAAAGTAAACTTACCCGTCACTCCCTGCAAGGCCAGCTTCGCCACATGGGGACCCCCGGGATAAGGCAGGCCCAACATCTTGCCTACTTTGTCGAAGGCTTCCCCTGCCGCATCGTCGAGTGACTCACCCAATACCAAGTAGCGACCTATGCCCTCGACCCGGACCAACTGCGTATGCCCGCCAGAGACTAACAGGGCCACAAACGGAAAGGCTGGCGGCAACTCTTCGAGCATTGGAGCCAGCAAATGCCCCTCCATGTGATGCACGCCTATAGTGGGCACATCCCAGCCCATGCCGACGGATCGCCCCACTGCAGCACCAACCAGCAGAGCACCAACCAGACCCGGCCCTGCTGTATACGCTACGCCGCCAATGTCGGATTGCTTAATGCCGGCCTTGTCGATCACTTCGCCGATCAGCGGCAATGTCTTACGAATGTGGTCACGGGAGGCTAGTTCGGGAATAACACCGCCATATTGCGCATGGATATCGATCTGGCTGTAGAGACAGTCTGCCAGCAGCCCGCGCTCGCTGTCATACAGAGCCACGCCGGTCTCATCACAAGATGTTTCAATACCAAGTACTATCAACGAATTAAGTCTCTCTGTTTCAATCAGGGCCTGGGGAAAGACGCAATCATGCCAAATATGGCGGCATATCCCTAATTCACAGTAAATCGGCCGAAATCCAAGTCAAATCGGGCTAATTCTTTTGCAATTAGGGCTTTGGGGCATTAATATTAGCGCCCCTGTAATTCCGCGCCATCGAGTTTATGGGTAAAGAGGCCGGAACGACAAGTAAACTAGCTGGTTTACACAAAATTAACAGCAAAACTATTAAGGTAGGTGTTTAGTTCGATGCCCCAGGTAAAACTTAAAGATAACGAGCCCTTCGATGTGGCCCTACGCCGCTTCAAGCGCTCTTGCGAGAAAGCAGGAGTCCTAGCTGAAGTACGACGTAGAGAGTTCTACGAGAAGCCCACTTCGGTGCGCAAGCGCAAAGCAGCCGCGGCTGTTAAGCGTCATTTAAAGAAAGTACAACGCGAAAGCAAAAAGAGCCAACGCCTGTACTAATCTTGCCACCGGGCGAGCATGGTCTTAATGCTTGCCCTCCTGCTGTCTGCAGGTACCCGGATTCTCATGTCTGACAGCCCTCTCAAAGAAGCAATCACCAACGCCATGAAAGATGCCATGCGGGCTAAAGATAAGCCGCGCCTGGGCACTATCCGCCTCGCACTGTCTGAGATTAAGCGCGTGGAAGTGGATGAGCGAATAGACCCCGATGATGCGCGTGTGATTGGCATTCTGGACAAGATGATTAAACAGCGCCGCGAATCGATACGCCAATATGCATCGGCGAACAGGCCCGAGCTAGTTGCTCAGGAGCAATTCGAGATAGAAGTCATCCAGGAATTCTTGCCAAAGGCACTGGAAGCGGACGAACTCGGGCAGATCATCCAGGCTGCTGTCAGCGAGTCGGGCGCGACGACTATGAAAGAAATGGGCAAGGTAATGAACCTCGTTCGCCCCCAGGTGGTCGGCCGCGCCGACATGGCCGAAGTCAGCAAGCAGATCAAAGCACTACTGGCCTAGCCAGAATCACGTCGTAGTTACCCTCGATCTCTGATCTCTCCCTGGTCTTTCTAGTTTTTCCTTTTAGGCAATATAAATTGGCAAGCTCCTCGCGCAGCAACTACACCTAGATTTGGATACAATGTATCGTCAGTCAGAATTGCTGGGCATGCCGCTTAGCTAGATTGAAGACTCAACAGATCTGACTCTTGGATTCTTTTACTATGGCAGGACTAATACCTCAGACATTTATCGATGATCTTCTCAGCCGAGCAGATATTGTGGATGTTGTGGATAAACGCGTCACGCTGAAGAAGTCCGGCAAGAACTATTCGGCCTGCTGTCCTTTCCATAAAGAAAAAACACCTTCATTTAGCGTACAACCCGAGCGCCAATTTTATTATTGCTTCGGCTGTGGTGCCGGCGGCAATGCCATCGGCTTCATCATGAACTTCGACCAGGTGGATTTTCCCCAGGCCGTGGAGTCTCTTGCCCGTGACAATGGCATGGAAGTCCCCCGCGAGGAAAGCGCCACCGCCACCCGCAGGCAATCGGAAAACGGCAAGTTATTCGAAGTACTCGAGGAGGCAAGCAAGTTCTATTGCAGTCAACTGCGTCACCACGAACAACGCAAATCCGCCGTCGACTATTTAAAGTCGCGTGGAGTAAGCGGCGAGGTGGCCAGAGACTTCTCCATAGGCTATGCACCACCTGGCTGGGACAACCTGCTTAAAGCGACTGCCGACGGAGCCAGCGCCCAACAGACTCTACTCAAGGCCGGCCTCGTCGTTGAAAAAGAATCCCGTGGCTCGAGCAGCGGCGACAGTGCCAACGCCGAGGAAACGCGCTATTACGATCGCTTTCGCCATAGAATCATCTTCCCGATCCGTGATAGCCGCGGCCGCACCATCGCCTTCGGCGGACGCGTTCTGGGCGATGACAAACCCAAGTATCTGAACTCCCCAGAGACTCCGGTCTTTCACAAAGGTGCCGAACTCTACGGACTCTTCGAAGCGAAGAAATCCAGCAACAAGCTCAAACGTATCCTAATCGTAGAAGGCTATATGGATGTGATTGCCCTGGCGCAGATGGGCATCCGCAACTCGGTCGCCACCCTAGGCACAGCAACCAGCGACCGGCACCTGACTCGACTCTTTCGTCTTGTTCCCGAGGCAGTGTTTTGCTTCGATGGCGACAATGCCGGCAGAACCGCGGCATGGAGAGCCCTGGAGGCCAGCCTGCCAGAGATGCAAGATGGCCGTCAGGTGAAGTTTCTGTTCCTGCCCGAAGGGGAAGACCCGGATACTCTGGTACGCAAGATTGGTGAGGGAGAGTTCAACAAGCTCATCGAACAGGCAACACCGCTGGAACAGTTTTTCTTCGACAAACTGTCTGAAGGGCTCGATATCAAAACGATAGAAGGTCGAGCGCGATTGAGTAATGTAGCAAAACCACTAATCGCCAAGTTTCCCAAGGGAATCTATGGCCAGCTAATGCTGGACAAACTCTCCCAGACCCTAGGCGTTGCCAGCGAATCATTGGACAAGCTGCAACAGGCACAGGCCCCGCGCAAGGACAACAATGCCGCACATCCACTCCCGCCGCCGTTTGCGGATGTCCCGGATTCGCCAGACTTTGACACAGCCATGCCACCGTCATCGGAGCCTTGGACGCCGCGTCCTAAACAACCGTCAGGCTCTACGCTAAACGTCTACCGCAAACCTGCTGCGGTGAAGGCGATCGAGCTGCTCCTGCAGAACCCCGAAGTGGCTATGGCAATCACGCAGGATCTTTCGCCCCTGCATTCTGCCGGCGATGAGGGACGCCAGTTGCTCCTATCCCTCATCGGAATGATTAAGCGCGACCCGGAAACCGATACCCCCACCCTTCTCGGTTACTGCAGCGGCTCTCCCTTCGGCAACCAGATAACGCGACTGAAGAGTGAAAACATCACACCTGTAGAAGGCCTGGAGCAGGAGTTTCTCCAGATTGTTGACAAGATACTGTCCGATGTACTTAAGAAACTCGAGTCGCAGAAACGCAGAGAAGCCCTTAACTCGAAATTTGGAGCCGCCCCTAGTGGCTCTACCGACGACGAACCGCCGCCAGCCGTTAGTTGAAATCTGTGCCCCAAGAGCTTGAAAATCAGCTATTGAGCCCCATCTTTGCACTCCTGAACGGGTCGTAATTTAGCCTTTTCAGCGATATACAAGCCGGGCTCTAACCCTATATAATGCTTGGCTCACTTTTATACACCCACTACCTGGCCCCGGCGTCAGGGAGACAAGAGTTCATGGCAGATCTAATCGCACCACAATCCAGCCTTAAAGCACTAATCGCGAAGGGCAAGGAACAGGGTTATCTAACCTATTCCGAGGTCAACGACCACCTTCCCGAATCCATCTCCGATCCGGATCAAGTTGAAGACATCATTCAGATGATCAACGACATGGGGATCAAGGTGTTTGAAGCGGCACCGGATGCCGATGCCCTATTGCTCAACGAAGAAAACGATTCTGGTGCAGACGAAGTTGCCGCCGCGGAAGCTGCCGCCGCACTTGCCGCTGTCGAGAACGAAGCTGGCCGCACCACCGACCCAGTCCGCATGTATATGCGTGAGATGGGTACCGTCGAGCTGCTGACACGCGAAGGTGAAATCGTCATCGCCAAGCGCATCGAAGAAGGCTTGCGGGAATTGATGAAGGCTATGGCCTACTTTCCCGGCACAGTTGAACATGTACTCAACGAGTATGCGTTAATCGATAGCGAAGAGCGCAGACTTAACGAACTCATAACCGGCTATCTGGATACTTCCGATGAAGAAATTCCAATAGGCCCACCCGCGGTTAGTCAACAGACGGCTCAAGAGAAAGCAGATGCTGATGATGAAGATGAGGTAGCCGTTGGACCAGACCCTGAAGAAGCGAAGATTCGTTTTACCGAATTGCGCGTGCAATACGAACTGACTAGCGCCGTAGTAGGCAAGCGCGGACGCGAGCACGAGAAGTCTAGAAAAGAGTTAGAGAAGCTAGGCGAAGTATTCAAGAGCTTCAAACTCACGCCACGCCAGTTCGAGCCATTGCTAAGCCATGTCCGCGCCGTGCTAACACGATTACGCCGACACGAACGCACTATCATGAGCCTGTGTATACGCAGCGCAAAAATGCCTCGCAAAGTTTTCATCGCCAGCTTTCCTGGCAATGAAGTCAATGCGAAGTGGATCGACAAGCACATCAAGGAAAAGGAAGCCTACTCGGAACTACTGGTTAACGTTAAGACCGAAGTTCTGCGGGCACAGAAGAAGATTCGTATTATCGAAGAAGAGACTGGCCTTCTGATTGGCGAGATCAAAGACATCAATCGGCAGATGTCAATTGGCGAGGCGAAATCCAGACGCGCAAAGAAGGAGATGGTCGAAGCGAACCTTCGTTTGGTTATCTCTATCGCGAAGAAATACACGAATCGTGGACTGCAGTTTCTGGACTTGATTCAAGAAGGCAACATCGGCTTGATGAAGGCCGTAGACAAGTTTGAGTACCGTCGCGGTTATAAGTTCTCAACCTATGCGACATGGTGGATACGACAGGCCATCACTCGCTCTATCGCCGACCAGGCTCGAACTATTCGTATCCCGGTTCATATGATAGAGACAATTAATAAACTAAATCGAATCTCTCGCCAGATGGTACATGAGAAGGGCCGCGAGCCTACACCAGAGGAACTGGGCGAGCGCATGGACATGTCAGAAGACAAAGTACGTCGCGTGCTGAAGATCGCGAAAGAGCCAATCTCTATGGAGACGCCAATCGGTGATGACGAAGACTCACATCTGGGCGATTTTATCGAGGATGCGACTGTCGACTCACCGGTAGATTCATCTATCGATGAAGGCCTGCGCGAAGCAACCAAGGATGTCCTTGGCAGCCTGACAGCAAGAGAAGCGAAGGTGCTAAGAATGCGCTTCGGTATCGACATGAATACCGACCACACTCTGGAAGAAGTTGGCAAGCAATTCGACGTAACCCGTGAACGCATACGTCAGATCGAAGCGAAGGCACTGCGCAAATTGCGCCACCCTACTCGCTCAGATCATCTGCGTAGCTTTCTCGACGAGTAATCGTACTAGCGGAAATTAGCGCCAATAATCTCAAACACGAAGCGTGGCTAGTTAACTAGCCGCGCTATTGAATAAGTATCATCCTAGAGTTCGAATCAAAGCAAGTGCCACGGAGAAGCAAATGAACGGAGTTCCTGTAGAAGGTAAAGTAGTCTTGGTTACAGGCGCCAATCGTGGCATTGGAAAGGCCCTTGCCATAAAGGCATTGGAATGTGGCGCCAAGAAAGTTTACGCAACCGCCAGAGATGAATCGAAGCTCGCCGAAGTAAAGGCAATAGACAGCGCCCGTGTTGTTACTCTTACACTAGATGTCACCAACAGCGATCAAGTCAAAGCTGCTGCCGCAGCCGCCACTGATGTTGATATCGTCATCAACAACGCCGGCATGGGTACCGGCGCACAGCTGCTAGCTGATGACGTTGTAGAAAAATCAAAACTCGAGATGGATGCTAATTTCTATGGCCCCATGCGCATGGTCGTAGCCTTTGCACCAATCCTTAAAGCCAATGGCGGCGGCGCCATAGCGAATGTGCTTTCCGTTGCCGGGCTGGTTAATTTTCCCTTCGCACCAACCTATTCTACTTCAAAAGCTGCAGGGCACTCACTGACCCAAGGTCAACGAACTGTTCTGGCTGGCCAAAATACTTTGGTGTGCGGCATTTACCCTGGACCAATCGACACTGATATGACTGCAGGCATGACGGTAGAAAAAGGTTCAACAGAAGAATTAGCAAACTATGTGTTTGATGGTATTGCCAATGGCACTGAAGAGATCTACACCGATGCTATGGCTATACAGCTAGCTCAAGGGCTAAAAGCAGACGCCAAGGCAGTAGAGAAAAGCATCGCCGCACAATTTCAAAATGTACGAGATTAAACAATTAGCAAAACACATGAGCCTATAACTCAGCTGGTTAGAGTAGCGGACTCATAATAGCTTGTTTAAAAAAGAACAAGACAAAGAAAAATTGTTACAGTACGATCAATTATATTGCTTCATGATTTTCAGCAATATCCCCATGTAAGCAATATGTAAGCACATGGGCCTATAACTCAGCTGGTTAGAGTAGCGGACTCATAATCCGTTTGTCCGGGGTTCGAGTCCCTGTGGGCCCACCAATTAAATCAATGAGTTAGAGCTTGCCACTCTGCTCAGCATCCAACATCGAATTTACGATGTAACGGCGGATGTAAGCACTATTTTACCATATAGGCCAGGTAACCAATACTAGCTTTGCGGTTCGGCTTCTCGAAACCATACTCCCCCCCAATTTCCCAGTAACCGCCCAGCCAGCACCCCACCCTAGGGGGCACACCCCGATAAGTCAGAATGGTTCCATTGCACCCGTATACATACTATTGTGGACGAGCGAATTTGAAATGCTTTAAGGAGTGCAAAATGACTATCAGTGAACCGTAATGCCTGCAGCTCCATATAG
>CAJQHM010000111.1 GCA_905478195.1 uncultured Pseudomonadales bacterium | reverse complement strand
ACCTTCTTGGCTGCACGCCGAATCTGACTCTCAAGCTCTTTTCTGCCATAACTCGAAGCGGCATCCGCAAGAGTGTAGGTAATACGCACCTTTCCTGCCGTTACATTTTCCACCGCAATATCAGCGCGTGCGATAGCAGGAATTGTTAAAGCCATAACCAGGGCGAATGGTTTGATGAAATTATTCATAGGTGTCTCTCCAAGTAGCTTAAAGCGCGATTTATTCTGCACTCTCCTAATATGAGACTAAGACAATAGAAAAAGGTTACAACATCTGAGAATATAGTTTTTTAGCGAGGCAGCTTATGATGAAATTTTCAAGACGCCTCAATGAGTTATTGCTCCTATCAGTTATGAAATGCTTGAGTATTCGATGAAGAATAAATCCGGGAAGGTGGTGGCTCGGAAGAAAGAAAGCAACTGGCGCTGCTACTGCAAGTAGAGTGTTATACAACACATAGGGAGACACCATGCCCGATCTGTCAGTGAATCAATCATGCTCATGTCCCTGTGGGCAGTCGACATTCACCGTGAGTGGAGTGGCCATCTCGCGCTTTCTCTGCCACTGTCAAATCTGCCAGTCGATCTATAAACAACCATTCGCTGATATCACAACGTTCTGGTCCGGATCTGTCTCGCTGCCAGAAGAGCATTCAATACAATTCAATAGGTATCGACTACCGCCCGCGCTGAGAAGAGGAACCTGCGCCACCTGCGATGCCCCAGTGGTTGGGTTGCTTAGCCTAGCGCCCTTCGTGCAACTGGCCTTCGTCCCGTCAAAAAACTTCTCCGCTCCAGCGGCCCTACCATCTGCAGGCGCTCACATCTTCTATCATCGCCGCGTCTGCGACGTGCACGATTCGCTGCGGAAAGTGAACGGGTACTGGCCAAGCGAGCTCGCAGTCACCAAAATGGTCATGGGAAGCCTATTTCGCTGAATTAAAGGGAATTAAAGGGGTCGGAGGGATTTAAATTAAATCCCTCCGACCCCTTTAATTGCTGCATATTTACCCCGCACCCATCACCGACTGCTGGGCAAATGCTCTGGCAAATGCCGCGAAGAAGGAGTAGTTTTTGACAGTCTACTCCCCTAATCACGAAAGACACTCTCAGGAATCAAGCTATGAACCTACGGCTTCTACTACCCGCAATAGTGAGCTTACTGCTGTGGAATAGCGCATGGTCAGCAGAAGATTATCAGACGCCAAGAACTGAGTGGAATCAACCGGATCTGCAAGGTGTGTGGAATTTCTCCTCAGACATACCCATGCAGAGGCCCGCACAATACGGTGAGCGGGAATTTTTAACCGAAGAAGAGGTTGCCGAGATTCGGGCACGCAGAGTTGCCCGCGACGATTTTTCAGACGCGGCAATTCCCAATGGCGGGGTGAACGAGGCCTACAACGACTTCTGGGTTGAAACCGCAGGAATCGGAGACGTCGCGCGCACCTCAATTATTGTCTATCCAGAAAATGGCCGGCTGCCGCCCTACGCCGAAGGAGCCGTGGTTGTGCAGGGGCGGCTAGACCCCGATATCGACGGCGAACGTCCGGTAAGGTTTACCGGCGGCGGTATCGGTAGCGACGGCCCGGAAGACAGAGGGCTAGGCGAACGCTGCATAGTAGGCTTCAATGCCGGCCCGCCTATCAGTCCCAGCCTCTACAACAATAATCTACAGATCGTTCAGAGCCGGGACCATGTAGTCATCATGATAGAGATGGTGCATGACGCGCGCATCGTGCCTTTGGATGGGCGCGGCCCCCTCGATGACAGCATTCGCCTATGGTCTGGCGATTCTCGTGGCTATTGGGATGGTGAGACCCTGGTGGTTGAATCCAGAAATTTTAACGGCCTGACGCAGTCATTCGGCGCGGGGGGAACATCAGACACCAAGTTTCTCATCGAGCGATTTACACGGCTAAGCGATGACTCCATAGCCTACGAATTTACCGTCGACGATCCGCAGGCCTATACGGACAAGATAACCGGCATCATCCCGCTGACTAAAGTAGACGGACTACTGTATGAATATGCCTGTCATGAGGGGAACTATGGTTTGCTGAATATCCTGCGAGGCGCAAGAGCGGAAGAAGCACGAGCCACAGAGAGCGCACGATAGACTATCGATAAAGGGGCAATAAAAGGGGCAGTAGGGATTAATTGTAAATCCCTACTGCCCCTTTTATCGAGATAGTACTTTTAGTCAGCCTAATCAGGCAGCGGCATGCCTCGCTCCTGCAACACCTCTGCGAAGGTTCTCGAGGCATTAACCCCGGAAGGAAAACCAGAATACAACGTCACCTGTGCGATCAACTCCGCGATCTCCTGCGTAGTCAGACCATTGTCCAAGCCCCGGTTTAGATGCACCCGCAGTTGATCGGTCTGGTAGTTAGCCAGAGTCACGGCGATAGTGGCCAGGCTGCGGTCACGCGCCGACAGTTGTTCACGGGTCCAGGTTTCACCATAGACCAGGCCATCGATTAACTCATCGAGATAGGGTGCGGCGGGAAAACGCCCGTCACCCAGCGGCAAGCCTCTAGCTTCCAAGACCTCTGTGGTTACTCGCGCGGCATTCACACCGGTAGGAAAGCCAGAGTAAAAAGTCACGTGTGTGATTATTTCTGCAATCTCATCCTGAGTAACGCCATTATCCAGCGCCCTGCCCACGTGATAGCGCACTTCGCTGGAGGCATACATGGCGGTACCCACGGCGACCGTAATCATGCTGCGATCTCGGGGCGACAGTTCCGCGCGCTTCCAAGTTTCCGCATAGACTACCTGGTTAAGTAAGTCGCGCAGGTAGGGTGTCTGCTGAAATGCACCGGGGAATTCCAATTCAGGATCCACCGGTGGTTGGCGTGACGATGCGCCAGGAGGGCTGGCGGGCAGGCCACGCTCAGCGAAGACCTGTTCTGCTACCCTGGCGGCATTTACGCCTGTTGGGAAACCCGAATACCATAGAGTATGCGCAATGATCTCCGATATCTCAGCCTGGGTGACGCCATTGTCTAGCGCCCTACCCATATGCAGACGCAGCTCATAAGTAGCATAGAGCGCCTGATTCACAGCGACAGTAATCATGCTGCGGTCCCGAGCCGACAGCCCGGGGCGCTCCCAGATATCGCCATAGACATAGGTATTGCGTATCTGCCCTAGATAGGGGGCGGCGTCATAGGCGCCGGAAGGTGGAGGCGGTTGCTGGGCGAAGGCAACTTGCCAAACCAACAGCATAGCGAGCGCGCTCAACAAGCGAAAAGCAAATGGTTTTTTACATCTTGATCTCTGACTCGGCATAATCTGCACCTTTCTATTGTAATTTTGAATTCATACGTGGAAAGCGTGAATCCTCACTTCCAAAAACTCGAGCAAGGCTACCCCATACATTAAATTAAGCCAACTGCTGGGCATAGCATAAAGACGAACTCTTGCGAGGGTCTAAAAACATGGCCTGCACATTATAACGGGAGGAAAGAAAAGGTCCCATTGCTAAGTCAGCCGTCAGTAGCACGCCACCTTGTTTTCACTATTTATAGGTCTAACCAAGCACAGCTGACAATGCGCTCAGAAGGACCCCTGGGTTTTGTGCGTTTTTTAGCCTATAAATCCGGTATTTTCGTCGCACCGCACCCTATTCTCGTTTACTTTTCTCAAACTTAGAGAGACACTCAATCAACCTCATCTGAAACTGCCATGGAAGGCAATAACAAGGAGAGAACAATGAGTCAAAAAAAGACTGATAGACGAGAATTTCTCAAGCGTAGCGCTGCCGTAGCCGGCGCTGTGGGCCTGGGAGCGGCGAAGCCGGCTCTTGGCCAGGATCATGAACATACACCGGTAGCGCCTGAACCAGAGGCCTTTATCCGGGGTTCTGACGAAATGACGGCCTATGGCAGCCGTTCCCGCTTCGTGAATTCGGTGCGTATTCCCCATGGCGGGCGCGAGTCGCCCGATGCCTTTGGCCTCGACTTCCATATCGCCACACCGCTGCAGGATTCGGTGGGAGAGATCACCCCCTCCTCGCTCCACTATATGGGCACTACCCGCGGCTCCTTTGTACCGGACATCGATCCGGACAAGCACAGGCTAATGGTCCACGGCATGGTGGATAATCCCATAGTATTCAGTATGGAAGACTTGAAGCGAATGCCCTCGGTGACGCGCAAGCATTTTATCGAGTGCGCCGGCAATCGCTCCCGCAGCAGCCACACGACTATTCAGGAAACTCATGGCATGACCAGCAACGCCGAATGGACTGGCGTGCTGCTGTCTACGGTATTAAAAGAAGCCGGCGTACACGCCGATGCAGACTGGGTTGTGGCCGAAGGCGTAGAAGAAGTGAAAGGCGCGTCCAGCATCCCCATGGCGAAGGCCATGGACGACTGCTTATTGTGCTATGGCATGAACGGCGAGCCGGTACGTCCGCAACAGGGCTTTCCACTGCGATTGCTGGCACCTGGCTTCGAAGGCATCTTCAACGTGAAGTGGCTGCGGCGCATCAAGGTGGTGGATGAGTATTACATGACCTACAACGACTACGGTCACCTGACCCGCGACCCTGTGAATGCCGCACTGGGTTATCAGATTGGCCCCAAATCGGTTATCACCTATCCCTCCGGCGGGCAGCAATTGCCGGGTGCAGGCTTCTACGAGATCGGCGGCCTAGCCTGGTCTGGTGGTGGTCGCGTAAGCCGCGTCGAAATTTCTACCGATGGCGGTCGCAGTTGGACCGATGCCGACATTCGCGGCACCGCCGAACCGATGGCGCATACACGCTTTAGTTACGAGTGGAACTGGGATGGCTCCGAGTGCGAGTTACAATCGCGCTGCATCGACGAGATCGGTCAGATACAACCCTCACGTCAGCAGGCACTGGATTTTTGGAGCACAGATGGCGAGCGCGCCACCTTCGTGAAGGGTCAGGACAATTCCATTCAGCCTTGGCGGGTTGCCAGCGATGGGAGCGTTCACAATGCGATTAGCTAAGCCATCGACTATCAAGCGAGGGACTGCTTTGAGGGCTCTGCGGACTCTACTGCTGCTCCCGTTGCTGGTCATAGGCTTGGTTTCCGTGCAGGCACAGTCACCCACCTACGGTGTTGGCAGAACACCCACCGAAAACGAAATACGTCTTTGGGACATTGCTATAGGCCCTAGAGGCGAAGAACTGCCGGCAGGTAGTGGCTCGGTAGACATGGGTTCAGAGCTTTATCTCTCAAAAGGCTGCGCCGGCTGTCATGGAACAACTGGCAGTGGTGGCATGGCGCCGCGCTTAATTAAACGCGACGCAGGCCCGAATGCAGACCCTTGGGACTATGGCCGCGTACTCCCGATTCGCTCGCCCTATGCGACTACAGTATGGGACTTCATCAACCGTGCCATGCCACTCGGTGCAGAAGGCACTCTGACCGCGGATGAAGTGTACTCGCTGACTGCCTATCTGTTTTTTCTGAACGATGTGGTGGAAGACGGCACCGAGCTCAACGAGAAGACTCTGCCGCAGATTCAAATGCCGAATCGAAGTAACTGGGTGCAGGTTCCCGACTGGCTCCCCGGGCAACCGCGGCTTGAGGGTTACCCTTACTAAAACCGGTAAGCGCTCACCTACATATGCCACAAAAGAAAGGGGTAGTAAGGAGTACAACATAATCCTTACTACCCCTTTACATATACACAAACCTGCTACGGATCAACCTCCCCTATTGTTGTTAAATTGAAATCATCTGTTATATGCTCCTCGCAGTATCGGCAAAAATAATAATAAAAGGTTATAGGATATGCACCCGTCACCCAGCTCATTCCAAACCAATTCTCTTCTGAAATTTCTCTCGCTATTAGTTGTCGCCGTTTTTGTTTCTCCCCTATATGCCCAAGACGCTGAGAAACGAATCGACATGGTGCCCATGCGAGATGGAGTGAGGCTCGCTACGAATATCTACTTGCCCGAAGGTGATGGTCCCTGGCCTACTGTATTAACCCGCACCCCTTATAACAAGAATGGCGCAGATCGCAGCGCCGCGCGCTACAACGAACACGGCTACGTATTGGTGTCGCAGGACGTCAGGGGCCGCTATGAATCTGAGGGCGAGGACCAACCCTTTGAAGTTGACATGCCCGATGGTTACGACACAGTCGAATGGATTGCGGCAGAAGATTTTAGTAATGGGAAAGTAGGTATCTTCGGCACTTCTGCACCAGGAATTACCTCGAACCTGGCAGCCGCTTCGGCTCCACCTCATTTAACCGCCGCCTATGTCACCGTAGCCCCCGACAGCCTGTTCTACCGATCGCGCTTTGTCGGTGGCGTATTCAAGGAAAGCCATTCTGGGGGCTGGCTGCGGGGGCAGGGCATTAGCGAAGAGCGAATTGCTGCCTACAAGGCTCGCGCGGTTCTGGATCAGGGCTGGATAGATACCGATTTTCTGTTTCATCGACAGAACGTAGAAATTCCGATCTACAATGTGGGCGGATGGCATGACATCTATGCCGAAGGCTCTTTGTATAACTACCAATATCTCCAAAACGAAGGCAATGAAAAAGCACGCGGCAATCAGAAACTATTCATGGGAGCCTTCGGTCATGGCGCGATAGAGGGCGACCTATCCTATCCTGATAGTGGCGCCATCACCGGCGATATCGAACAGCAGCTGCGTTGGTGGGATTATTGGTTAAAGGGCGAAGACAACGGCATCATGGATGAGCCTTCTGTGAGTTTTTACATGATGGCGTCGGCACGTAAGGGCGATCAATCAGCGAAGAACCGCACTATTCACAGCGATATCTGGCCACCACAACATGAAAAAACGCGCTTCTATTTACAGCCTGGCATGACTATTTCCACGTCTGTTCCTACAGCGGATTCAGCTTCTTCCAGTTACCTTTTCGACCCTGCCAACCCAGTGGGCACGGTGGGGGGCCAGAATTTAGGCAGAGACGTAGGCCCAAGAGACCAGCGCGAGATCGGTGAGCGACAAGACTATCTGCGCTTTCAAACTCCCGTACTACAGGAAGATGTTGTGGTAGCCGGCCATATTGATATGGAGCTGTTTGTGTCCACCGATGCATTAGATACAGACTACGTTGTTAAGCTTGTTGATATTTACCCGGATGGCTATGAAGCACTTATTCTCGACTACCCGCTACGCACTCGCTTTCGCAACGGACAGGAAGCCGATGATGTCGTACTGATGAACCCGGGTGAGATTGAAAAATTGCTTATCAATATGTGGAGCACCGCACAGACGTTTGAGGCCGGCCATCGAATTGGTATTCATGTGACATCGAGCAATTACCCCAGGTTTGCGGTTAACCCAAATAATGGTGCCGCCCTCGATGACCTGGATACTACGGCAAAGATAGCAAACAATACCATCTACTATGATGCCCAACATCCATCGGCAATCATCTTGCCCATAGTTACCGAAGAGTTATAGAAGTAGAGAAGAGAGAAGAAGCAGGTTTATTTTCAGGCAGTAGACTTTCCTATTGCCGGCGAAATAGATCTACCTCCTTTTATGCAAGCTAATTGAAGTAATAATAATTTTTTCACCTGATTTTTTACGAGTATAAAACAGTATGAAAACGACACTTCCTCCTCTAAAAATAATCATCGAAGTTGCTGCTATTCTTTCTCTATTGGCTTCACTCATCATAGTAATTATAGAGCTATCGGCAAACGAAAGAGTGACGTGGCTCTCTCGCTAAGTTCTTGGTATACGGAGGTTGGATTATCGGGTTCTGGCAGTGAGGTTTTCAGGAAAGGGATGATAGACCCGGAGTCGTTGACAGAAAATAACAGAGCCGACTTCATCTATTTATTACGTGGCGGAATGCTGCTCTATCAAAATGCCTTTGTTCTAGGCCAGGAAGGCACACTCGACAGCTCTCTTCAAACCGTAACCTTAGGCACGGTATCCGCAATCATCGATCAACCGGGTTTTAAGCTGTACTGGGGGCAGAGAGAATTAGTGTTTACTCGTTCTTTCCGAGATTACATTGAGCGACTCGAATCCCTGGACGGCTCGAGTTTAACCGGATTATATAACTAGAATTTCAGGGTAGGACACTGCAACAAGGCGCAGAGAAAAGGTCAATCCCTTTACTGCTGTTGTAGTTCTGACACCGCTAATAAAAAAAAGAGGTGAGCGTATGAACTGGGAGGCGATAGGAGCGATCGGAGAGGTGCTTGGCGCCGTTGCCGTGTTTATTTCATTGTCCTATTTAGCATTACAAATAAAGTCGAACACCGCATCAATGGAAGTTACAAGTCGCCAGAGTGTGGCCAACGAATACAGGGATTGGATTCGCGCATTTCACTCCGCCGAGCCGGAACACTTCACGAGAGGCATGTCCGACTATCCCAACATGCCCTTTAGAGCACACACTGAGTTCGCCGTTAGTTGCCATGACCTGGTGCTTTTCTATCAGTCAGCACAAGCCATGCACGAGGCAGGAACGCTGCCGGATGCGAATCACGAACCCTACAGAGTCTGGGTAGCAGCTGTACTTTGCACCCCCGGTGGCCGTAACTTCTGGGCAGAGTGGAAGCCTTCATACAATGTAGGCATGACATCGGCGCTGGAAGAAAGAATGGAGGCAGGCGGACTGCCTAACCCACTGGACTATCCCATGTTTCAACTCGACAAGGAGTAGGACTCCACTATCCGATCAAACGGGGAAGAATCGGCTCCTTCTTTAAATGATCGCCTTAGCTGCTTATACAACTCCAAAAAACTCCTGCACAACCTGCAGAGATTGCCTGGAAATTGGTAGAAATTAATGGAAATTAGAGGATAGTAACTTTAACTCATTTGAAGCCACTGTCCTCGGCGCTGCCGGCGGACAAAACCCAAGGATATTACAAATGACAACGCTACTGGAAAGATTGACTCGAATTGGAAGCTTGCTTCTGTGTACCACCCTCACCTGCTCGTTCGCGCAGGCTCAAGACAGCGCGCGGCCCGATCTGGGCGGCGTCTGGACTAACGCCTCGCTAACGAATCTCACGCGCCGGGCAGGAGTGGATACACTGGTGGTGACTGGGGAGCGAGCCCAGGTCATTGCAGCCGGCATACCAATTGGTGGTATCGAGGGCGGCTTCGACGAAGACGATGGCGTCAATAACACGCCCGAGGCAGGCGGCGATGATTTCGGCGCCAGAGCCTACAACCATTTCTGGGTAGACCCCGGCTCCAATCTGGCTCTGGTCAAGGGCGAGTACCGTACTTCCTACATAGTTAACCCGGAGAACGGCCAAGTCCCACGCCTGGAAAACCCGACCACCGATTTCAAGCGTACCAGTTTCGGCAGTCGCTACGTCACCGGCATCGGCAATGCCGACGGCCCGGAGGCCCTGCCACTATCGGAGCGTTGTATTCTTTCCGAAGGCAAAGCCGGGCCGGCGATGCAGAGCGGGCTGTATAACAACAACTATGAGTTCGTTCAAACCGATGACTACGTGATGATCAACGTAGAACAGATGCACGACGCGCGCATCATTCCTATCTTTGCCTCCGCCACCGAGGCCCGCGCCAATCGCCGACCGGAAGTATTGCAACAATACATGGGAGACTCGGTAGGCTGGTATGAAGACGGTGCCCTGGTAGTAGAGACTATCAATGTGAATCCTCAGCAGATGCAGCAGAGCTCTACCGCCATCACGGAGAATGGCAGGGTAACCGAGCGTTTTACTCGCTACTCGGATAGCGAGATCGTCTACCGCTTTACCGTGGAAGATTCTGATCTATACAGTCAGCCATGGACTGCCGAGCTCAGCTTCCATGCCATCGATGGCCAACTCTATGAGTATGCCTGTCACGAGGGGAATTACTCTATGCCGGGCACTCTTGCCGGTGCGCGAAGATTAGAGGCTGAACAAAGATAGCGTAAGCCCGACAATCAATGCAGAAGCAAACACATTACGACAATCAGAAAGGATGAAAAAATGTCTAAAATAAGTGGCAGCTGTCTTTGCGGCTCAATTCAGTATGCGAGTAAAGAAGAACCTTTGATGACGGCGGTCTGTCACTGCGAGAACTGCCAGCATCAAACAGGAACTGCTTTCTCCATTATTGTTGGAGTGCCAGAAGACTCACTGATTTTCGAGAAAAGTGAAACGCTAAAAGAGTACATCGATCATGGAGAGAGCGGCGGCGCAGTGCGACGTAATTTCTGTGAGAAATGTGGCTCACCGATATTTTCACTTGTCGAATCTGCACCCGGCATAAGTTTTATAAAGGCCGGAACACTTGATGATAAGTCTTGGCTACAACCAAGCACTAATTTTTGGTGCGATACCGCGCAGCCTTGGGTAAAACTTGACGATGAGCTGGCGAACCATGGCCGAAACCCTTCTTAGGAGAATGGAATGGGGGCCATGCCCCTCCTACTAACTCTCCAAACCTAACTACTGCAATTCACCCTCAGCCAATTCACCGCGAGTGCGGACCACATACTAGGCCACGGAATTAAAGGGGTCGGAGGGATTTATTTTTGATCAATCCGCGCACTGATTGATCAAAAATAAATCCCTCCGACCCCATTTTCTGGTTTACTTCGCAGGTTCACCCGCGCTATTCCGCGCGAGGCCATACAGAATTCCTCCAAGAACAGTCCATGCTAAAACGATACCCCACTCCTGCGGCCAGATCAGCGCTGCAGGGCTGCCGGGTAGATAGAGCAAACCCAAACCAATTGATAACACCAATGCCGTGACGCCTACGAATTTTCCGCACCGTACTCTGTAGGGCCTTTCCAGTTCAGGCTCCTTCTTGCGTAATACCAGGAATGACCAGGCCACCATGCCATAGGCGATTATAATACCGAGGCCACCTGCATCGACAACCCAGACCAGTGCCGGTCTGCCAAAGAAGGGCCCGATCATAGACAGCGCACCTATTAGCAGGATCGAATTCCTGGGTGTATGGTATTTCGGGTGCAGCTCGCCGAGAAACTTTGGCAACAAACCGCTATGAGCCAGCGCATAGATAGCCCTGCTGCCACCCAGGATGAAGGCATTCCAGCTGGTAATAATGCCGGCGAGACCGGCGATCAATAACACCGTGCCACCTACTTCGCCATAGATGGCGGCATTCGCTACCGCGGTCACCACTCCAGAGGAATCAATAGCAGCCTCGTCCAGAACCAGACCAACCCCCAACACGATAAGGCCATACCAGACGATGGCCATTGCTACGGAAATCATTAATACGGCACCGATGTCTTTAAAGGGCAAATCGATTTCCTCTGCGGCCTGGGGAATGGTGTCGAAGCCTACAAACATAAACGGCACCATAACCAGCACCAGGGTAATTCCGGAGACCCCATCCTTGAATAGAGGCTGCATATTACTGATGTCTCCGGTGAATAGAGCACCGCTGACAAACAACACACCCACCAGCAAGATGGCCAGCACCACCACGCTCTGCACCAGCGCCACCATGCGCACACCCACCACGTTGAGAACGGTCATTATCACGGCGCCCGCTACACCCACCAACACCCAGGACAGATACACATCCCAGCCGGCAATCTGCCAGAGGTGAATTTTATCCAGCCCTGGTATCAGTGAGTCCAGCACCGTCGGCAAAGCCACCGCCTCGAACGTTACGACGGAGACATAGCCGAGAATGATGCCCCAGGTACAAACGAATGAAGCGCCGGCGCCCAAAGCGCGTTCGCTGTAGACGTGTTCGCCGCCGGCAAAAGGCAGGGCCGAAGCTAGCTCTGCATAGGTAAGACCAATCAATAAGATCGCCGAGCCGCCAATGAGAAAGGCCACAATCGCACCCAGTGTGCCTGCCGAACTGATCCAATCTCCAGACAGCACTACCCAGCTCCAGCCGATCATGGCGCCGAAGGCCAGTGCCAATACCTCGCGGCGGCCCAGCACACGTAGAAATTGCGTTTTTTCTGCTACCTCGCTCAAGTCACATCTCCCAAGGTTCTGGCCCGGCTTAGAGCCGGAGTAAGTAATGATTGATTAACTGAATACACTTGTTCGCTGCCTATATCTGATAGGCATCATAACGAAATAAAAGGGGTAGTAGGGATTGAAATTCAATCTCTGCTACCCCTTTTTTTGTCTTTTCCTGCACAAATTCCGAGGATTTAGTTCCCGTCTTTCAAATTTCTCGTGGTAAGCTGATAAGAAATTAGCCTTTACCTTCGTCTCTGTATTTTTAACCACCCATAAATCAGCTAGCTAATTACTTATGCCTGTTTCCTTGCAAGACCAACTCAAAAAATCTGGCTTGATAGATGACAAGAAAGCCAAGCAACTCAAGCGCGCCAAGAACAAGCAGGAGAAACTTGCACGCAAGACCAAAAACCCTGGGGTGGATCAGGCCAAGCTAGAACTGGATAGACTAAAGTCCGAGAAGATAGCCAAAGACAAACAGCTTAATCTGGAGAAGAATAAGCAGGCCGAAAAACGCGCCTTGGCGGCTCAGATAAAACAACTCATCGAGATGAACATTGTCGCCAAAGACGGTGACCAGAAATTCAGTTTTACCGATACAAAAGTGATCAAGCATATTTACGTCAGTCAAACTCAGATCGACCAGCTCAGCCGCGGTACACTCGCAATTGTTAGGCAGAAAGTTAAACAAGCTGCCTCCCACAAGGATGGGCAGAAACATAATCACGTATTGGTACCCATGGGTGTAGCGCAAAAAATTGAACAGCGTGACGAGAGTGTCGTAGTGTTCAAGGCGCAGGAAAATACAGCTATCGAGGAAGATGATCCCTATGCAGCTTTTCAAATTCCGGATGATCTGACCTGGTAAGATCAGGAGTGTTTAAACACCTGGATATCAACCAAACCACAGCTCACTTATGTAATTTTAGAGAATCATCATCACTTAGTTTTCACGGAGCAACACTATGCCCACATTAAAACAAGCAAAAGACAAATCACGCCACGTCGTCGAGGAACTGGAAGATGATTTTCATTCGCTGCAGAAGAAAATCAGCAAAACCCTTCGATAGGAAGCTAGCCGCCAGAGCCAAAGTGCTAGCTCAGTTTGAGAAAGACTGGGACAAAAAATTGAAATCCGAAGCAGCCGCTCGTAAGAAGCGCAAGAAGGCGCCGGCAGCAAAAAAAAACCAAAGCATAAGCGAATACAATTAAAGGGGTAGTAGGGATTTATTTTAAATCCCTACTACCCCTTTAATTGACTACTTTAATTCCTTTATTCAGGAGAGACGCGTAATGAAGGCCTTAAAGCTAACGACGTCACTAGCGGCACTGGCTTTATTATTCGCTTGTGGTTCTGAAGAGAGTCCTACCGAGCCAGCACAGACACAGGAGCCGGAGCCGGAGCAAGGGCAGGTTCAAGCGCAAGCTCAGGAACAGGCACGCGGAGTGCTTACGACAACCCAGCAACAAGCACTTGAGGCAGCAAACTCCTTTGATCAGAGTTTGCTGGATGCAGCGAGAGAGCAGGAAGAAGAACTGAATAGGCGCTTGCAGCGCAATCAGTAGAGGCACAGAGCAATATGGGGGTCTCGGAATTAAGGGGTCGGAGGGATTTAAAATAAATCCCTCCGACCCCATCTATCTCAGAGCCCTTTATCTCCTTTTTACAATTGCCGCAAACGCTCGTATAGTCTGACGATTACTAATTCAGGAGCTCAACGAATGCCCATTATCGATGTCCATACCCACGCCTATACTCACCGCTGGTTGGAAATACTGCGTGAGCAGGGAGGCGAATACGGCCTCAAGATTCGGCCTGACGGACACGAGGAGATATTCCGCGGCGAAACACCGGTTGCCTTTCCTCAGCCCGGACACTTCGATTATGACCTGCGCATTAAACAGATGGATGCTACCGGTATCGATGTGTCTATCGTTTCACTCACCTGCCCTAACGTCTACTGGGGAACGGAAGAAGTAAGCTGCATGGCGGCACAGGAATCCAACGACACCATGGCCGCGGCACAAAGCACCTATCCCGACAGAATTCGCTGGTTTACTTCCCTGCCCTGGGAATACCCCGAGAAGGCATTGGAGGAATTGACGCGTTCCTGTGACAACGGTGCTAGCGGTGTGATGGTTCTCGCCAATGTCGCAGGCATGAGCCTCACCGATGAAATGTTCGCGCCTATCTGGAAAGAGATCGATAGACGCGGCCTGCCGTTGTTGCTGCACCCTAGTGACCCACCCGGTGCAGCTCAGATGGACATGGGGGCGTTTGACCTCAGCTGGTCAGTAGGCTTTATGTTCGATACCACTCTGGCGGTCACGCGCATGATCTTCGATGGCTTCTTCGACAAATACCCCAAACTCAAACTCATCGCATCCCACGGTGGCGCTGCCCTACCCTATCTGGTAGGTCGCTTCGAGAAGGGAGACGAAGTAGAACTTCCCCAACGCCGCAAGATGCAACAGAAACCAACAGACTATCTGCGCCATATCTATTATGACTGCATCACCTATGATGCCCGCGCACTGCAGTACCTGATTTCCATCGTAGGCCGCGATCAGGTCATGTTCGGCACCGACTGGCCCCACCAGGTATTCGATACAATAGGCGCGAAGGAGAATACCGCACTGCTGCCGGACGATCAGTGCAGCGCCATTCGCCATCGCACCGCCGAGAAGGTGTTCGGTCTCTAGCGCTGTACATTCAGGCGCGAATCGAAAGCGCCTGAATGCACATAATAGAAGAACATAAAAATAAAAACACAAAACTGCAGCAAGCTAGAGAGAGCCGCGATTTGAACTACAAAAAAGTAGAGTTTGCCTCACGCTGGGGGTTCATCCTAGCTGCCATGGGCAGCGCCGTAGGTCTGGGCAATATCTGGCGTTTCACCTTCATGGCAGGAGAGAACGGCGGCGGCGCGTTTATTTTCTTCTACTTCCTCTTTATCGTTTTCTTCGGCATGCCCTGTGTGATGGCGATGATAGTCATCGGCCGTCGCGGCGGCAGAAGCCCTGCTGGCAGCACTCAGGCGCTGGCCGTGGCGGAGGGAAAGAGCCCTAACTGGAAGTATCTTGGCTGGGTCGCCATCCTGGTAGCCTTTCTCGCCCTAACATTTTTTAGCGTGGTGGCCGGTTGGGTGCTGGCCTACATCCCTATGTCATTGTCCGGAGCCTTCGAAGGCATTACTGGCGAGCAATCGAATCAGCTTTTCGCCGACGTGCAGTCCAATGTATTTGGCATGATGTTCTGGCACGGCGTGTTCATGACGCTAACCATGTTTGTGGTTAGCAGGGGCATTCAGGGGGGCGTAGAGAAGACGGTGAAGGTGATGATGCCGGCACTGTTTATTTCCCTGTTGATTCTGGTGATCTACGCGGCATTAACTGGCAATTTTAGCGAAGCCTTCACCTTCATGTTCCGACCGGACTTTAGCAAAGTGGATTCCAACGTGATCTTGCTGGCGCTGGGCCAGGCCTTCTTCTCTCTTAGTGTAGGGGGCGGCGGCATCATCGCCTACGGCGCCTATCTGGACCGAGAAGCGTCTATCCCCAAGGCAGCCCTGTCTATCGCCGGCGCCAATGTCTCGGTGGACATGCTGGCGGGTATGGCTATCTTCCCTATTGTCTTCGCCTATTCACTGGAACCGGCCTCCGGGCCGGGCCTGCTGTTTGTCACCCTGCCCGTCGCCTTTGGTCAGATGCCAGGCGGCATCATCATCGGCACGCTGTTTTTGCTGCTCGTGTTATTCGCCGCTATCAGCACCTCTATCTCGATGATGGAGTCCGTAGTCTCGCGCCTGATTGAACGGGAAGGAGCTAAGCGCCTTCACATGACTCTGCTTGCCGGAGGCATGGCCTGGCTGATCGGTCTCGGATCGGTGTTTTCTCATAACATCTGGTCGGACTTTACCCCACTAGGATTTATAGATGCTCTGGAAGGCGCGACCATCTTCCGCATTATCGACTTCTTCGTGGTCAACAACCTGATTCTTTTCAGCGCGTTCTTTATTACCCTGTTTGTAGGCTGGGTGATGTCTGAGGAGGCAACGAAGGAGGAACTGGGGATGGGAAATAATCAGGCTTACAGAAGCTGGCGTTTTGTTATGCGCTATTTGGCACCGGTGGCAATCGCGTTAATCAGTTTGATGAGTATTATCGCCTACTAGCTTCGTAGAGAGAGGGAGAGAGTCTGTGTGGATGTGTATATGTATGTGCTGTAGACCTCAAAAATTCTGACGTTTAACTGCCTTTAGCAAATGTTAGCAAGCGCCTGTGGAAAATCGACCTTGCCAAAACCTACACGAAAGTAGTCGCCGTCTATGCCGAACAGCTGCCCCGGCAGAACCAGCACATCT
Source organism: uncultured Pseudomonadales bacterium (assembly GCA_905478195.1). Lineage (GTDB taxonomy): Bacteria > Pseudomonadota > Gammaproteobacteria > Pseudomonadales > Pseudohongiellaceae > UBA9145. The sequence goes on along the minus strand of CAJQHM010000111.1, from coordinate 14,198 downwards.
TTCTCGAACCATTCCTGCAACAGCGCCTGTAAGGGTCGCTCTGAGTGCACCAGGCCTAATAGACCAGCACCAGGCTTGTGCCAGCTCAGCCAGTCTCTCTCCTGTACGAAGGCATCGAACAACTCAATGTTCGCATGCACTATCGCGTTGTTCTTCTCGATGAGCGCTTTGGCATTGTTCAAGACTACGCAAGCTACCTGCTCGTCGAGCTGCGACTGACAGATACTATTATAGGTTTTTAGGTTACGAATCGATTCGGTTAGCGCGGTATTGCGAGTCATAACCCAGCCAACGCGCACCCCTGGCAGGCCAAATGTCTTGGATAGCACATTCGCCAGAATCGCCTTGTCGTACTGCAGCACCTTGGGCTGGCAACCGCTGCCTGCAAAATCGGAGAGGGAGAACACCTCATCGGAGATCAGATACAAACCATGTTGATCACATAGCTCGATAAGCTCGTCCAGCCAGAGCTGACTCAAAACCATCCCCGTGGGATTGTGCGGTGAATTGATTACGATGGCCTTGCTGCGGTCGGTTATCTGCGCGGCAAACTCCGCTATGCTTGGCTGCCACTGCTTCTGTTCCTGTAACTCGACCCCCTTGAACACGGCCCCAAAACACGCCGGCAGGTCAGATAGCGACGGATAGCAGGGAAGCGCGCCGATGACCTCATCCCCCGACTCCAGTATCGAAGCCATGATGGAGAACAGGCCTTCCGCGGTACCGCTGAGAATCGTTAACTGTTCGATTCCCAGCTCTGGATAGATGTCTGCATAGAGCTGATAGATCGCCTCGCGCAGGTCTTCTCTGCCCTCCACGCTGCCATAGATCAGAGGTATCGAGGCCATGGCTGCGATCTGCTCAGTGCTGAGGATGTCATTAAGAGTAGCGGTGGCGCCACAGGCATCGCTGATATTGTACTGTGCGCGCCGCGGCAAACTTTCGTAGAACCCATGGTGCTTCATCTCTCGAAAGTGCATTAGTTGGTCTTGCTCCCTAATCTCTTACAGCTGCGTCTATCTGCATATCTACTTGTTCTACTTATTCTACTTCTTACGCCAGATGCTCATCTGCGCGTTAGTGTGCTGATACTTGCGCGCGGTCTCGCGAATCACGAAGGGTACGTCGCGTGCGTCTTCAAACTCAAACAATTCACCTAGATGCAACTTTAATGCATCCAGCGTCGAGAAGTTTTCACCGTTGACCTTGATGCCACCCAACCAATTCTCTTTGTCGGTATATTCTTCTAACCAGGTATAGGGCGAGGTGAGGACCAATAGCCCGCCCGAAAGAATACGCTGGGTAATCGAATCCAGGAACAGCTTGGGTTCATAGAGTCTGTCGATTAGATTTCCCGCAAACACCACATTGTAGTCGGTGAGTTCCGGCTTGAGATTACAGGCATCGCCCTGCAGAAACTGTGTGCGATCTTTAACGTCGTCATAGCCCATCTTGTCGAGCAGCACCTCACGGTATTCGACGATGTCACCCTCTACCGGCAGGGTATAGCGCAGTCGATTACTGCTTTGCAATTTTACGCCCTGCTGTATGAAACGTGCGGAGAAGTCTACGGCATCCACATGCTGAAAATACTTGGCGAGCTCGAAAGAGGAGCGACCCACTGCACAGCCTAGATCTAATGCCTTACCGGTTTCTATATTCTTGCCCCGCACCTGCTCCATAACATTCTCTATACAGGCTTTCGGAAAGTTGTTGACGGAAAAATAATCGCTACCGTAGTGAAACTCACAATACTGTGCGACTAGGGCATCAGTCTCGTAAACGTTATCCTGCTCTTGTGATTCTACTGCGCTATCTGAAATTACCATTCTAAAACCCGCGTGTTGAAAGAAGTGACGGCGAAACGCATAGCGTGACGAGGCCAGAGTCTCGTTTCCGGTTGATATCCAGGAACCGCCCTTGATCAGATTGTGTTTGCCGTCAAAGGTCGGCGTTGAAAAGTCATCATACCAGGGATGTACGGCGAAGCCCGGGTAACCGTCGATGGCCGTCTCCGCCCATTGCCACACGTTGCCGGTAACATCATACAGCTTTCCCTGCGGGTTAGCGGTGACGGGGCAGGAGGACGCATACTGTTCGAGATTTATATTCCCGCTTGCTGCCTTACCAACACCCAGCTGGGAGTCACGCACAAGCTGCCACTCGGCTTCGGTAGGCAGGCGTACATGCTTTCCAGATCTCTCTGCCTGCCAGTTACAGTAAGCCTTCGCCTCCAGATAGTTAACTTCGACCGGCCAATCCAGGGGCAACGGCATCTCTGTAAATAAGTTTCGCTGCAGGAACTTGCCATTAAGTGTGGCTCGCCAGAAGCGCGGATGTTTCGCCTGTGTGAAGGCAAGCCACTGCCTGCCCTCTTTCGTCCAGTATGTCTGTTCCGTATAGCCACCGGCTTCAACGAAACCCATGAAATCCTGATTGCTGACAAGAGTAGTGCTGACCTTGAATTCGTTGATGGCATGCTCTTCGCTGCCGTATTCGTTATCCCAGCCGTAGATATCATCGCTCGGCTTCTTGCCCAGGGAGATAGCGGCCGCTTCTACCGGCAGCCATTTGATAGCGGGAGGAACTCCGGTATCGCTGCATACCGGCCAGTCTTTGGCCTTCTGCCCATCGATCAAATCCAGCGGCAGCATTCGCATGATGACCGAGGAGGTCTCCAGATGAATGCGTTCGTGTTCTATACCCATGAGTATCAGCCAGGCTGGGCAGTCCTGTGTGATAGGAAGCTCGATTGGCATAGCCTGTATCAGGGAGACAACTCGTGCCTTAACTTTGTCTCTATAGGCCCTTACCTCGGCGACGCTGGGCCAATCGTAGTGAGATTCATCCAGATCATCCCAAGACATTTCGTCGACACCGATAGCGAACATCGCCTCGAAGGCTGGGTTCACTCGCGCGTCGGTGAACTTGGCCAACATCATCTTGTTGACGTAAAAAGTAGCGGTATGACCGAAATAGAAAATAAGGGGATGGCGCAGACGCTCGGCACGCCGATAATAGGCGTCGTCGTGCAGCGGCAGAAACAGGGACTCGTACTGCTCCCAGGTAGCGATAAAGTAGTCCAGGAGCTCTCGGCGCTTGGCCACGGCATCCGTGCCCAGAAGGGAGATTGGGCGCGAGTTAATCGGCGTCTGGGGTGCTGATAGATGCTTAGATGAAGAAGACTGTTGCATGAATTGCCTTTGACTATTCCTTGTCTGCATTTTTATCTACTCATAATATACGTCCAAGTCACAAACCCAGACCAACCCCAATGGAATTAAATAACGGAATAGATAGAGCAATTGTCGCACAATCTTCTACCATTCTAAGCATTCAAACCAAATTTAAACAAATAAAAACAGATGGTTGCATCCAATCTGCTACTCAAGTAGCCCAATAACCAAAAAATCTAATCACCGTAAATGAACGGGCATTAGAACCCGTGCTGATCCGGGCTGGCAATTCCAGCGTTACTTAGATGTTGCTTCTTAGGGTCGACCAGCCCACAGCGAGCGCTGGTCACTAAGATCTTGTTCACACTAATTAGAATCACAATGGAGAGATCCGATGAAAAGAAAATTCATTCCAGCACTTCTTCTGACACTACTTACAACACTGGCTTCCTGCGCAGCAGGCCCGGCTGCCTCTCCTGTGGATGGCACGTGGGACTTCACCATGAGCAGCCCATTCGGCGCGGTGAATGCCACGGTAATGATGGCCACTGATGGCAACACGCTAACTGGAACCTTTGATCTGGGCGGTGGCCGCACCTGGGCAATCGAAGAGGGCGTAGCCAATGGCAATGAGGTCTCTTTCAAGATCGATCGTGACGGTTCTCCCATGGTCTATGAGATGTCTGCCATTGTAGATGGCGATAGCGCCACTGGTGTAGCCGGCGCCATGGGTACCGAAGTTCCCTGGACGATGACCCGCGGCAGCTAAGCAAGAAAAGAAGGCAGGCCAGATCGGGTTAACTCACAGGAATTGTCTTGTATTCTGCCTGATTGAGGCCTGCCGGCTCAAAAAGAGTCGCGCTAAGGTAAGCCCGGCATCCCCACGGACTTCTCTCTGAGTCGTGCGTAATGCTATCATTTGCGGTAATTTACGCCCTAAGACTACTATAAGAAGAAATACGAGCCTAATAGCTTGCGAGTTTTGACCGTTGATGACGAACGCTTTATAACAACTATCATCCCTGTTTCGAAGCGCGAGGACATAGCATGAGCGAAAATACGTCATCCATGAAAGCCCCGGTCGATGCCCAGGCACTGCGAGAGCAGGTTAAATCGAAATATCGCGAAGTAGCCACCAGTCCCGAACGGGAATTCCACTTCCATACCGGGCGGCCACTGACAGAGCGCTTGGGGTATGACGCTGCAATTACTTCTCAGATGCCGGACAGCGCTGTCGAGTCTTTTGCCGGAGTTGCAAACCCATTCTCATTACGCGACCTACAAGCAGGTGAAAAAGTAGTCGACCTAGGCTCGGGCGCTGGCTTCGATTGCTTTGTCGCATCCGCTCTGGTCACTGATGAAGGCGAGGTCGTCGGCGTTGACATGACTCCAGAGATGCTAAGCAAGGCAAAAACATGCGCCGATGCTATGAGCCTGGAAAATGTGGAATTCCGAGAAGGGCTGCTTGAAGAATTGCCAGTAGCAGACGGCTGGGCTGATGTGGCTATTAGTAATGGAGTAATCAATCTGTGCTCGGACAAGCGGAAAGTTATTTCACAGATACATCGCGTGCTTAAGCCCGGGGGTTATTTGCAGTTTGCCGATATTGCAAACAGCAAGCCGGTGCCGCAGGCGGCGATCGGAAATATCGATCTGTGGACCGCCTGAATCGCCGGCGGCCTGCCGTGTGCAGGCTGGGAAAAAATGTTGTCCGACGCAGGCTTTGTGGATATTGAAATTGGGCCTGGCGTAGACACTTTTGGCGGCGCATCCGGAGAAACCAATGCTAGAGAATTTGGTGTACTTGGCTATGCCTTTCTGGCCAGAAAACCTCTATAAAAAAGAATGCGAGAGGGGACAATAACAACTTAACAACTTTAGAGCCCGCATTAAGCGTACTAATGTCTCACTTAAAGCCTCATTAAGTTGTTAAATTGTTAGTGTCCCCTCCTCCTAGATCACTTCTCGAATAACAGCACGAACTTGCTCGTCCGACCTTGAATAGACGGATCGGTTGCACCGTTGGTCAGAGTATCTTCGGAGTTGATGTGCATATTGGAGCTGCGAACTAAACGCAAGCCTGCGTCTTCAGCATACTTACTAATGACGCCCTCACCAATTCGATGCAAGGTCCCTCCAACTTCTTCTCCGGCTTGTGCTGTTGCATGGTGGTCTACAGCGAGAAAGCGACCACCTGGCTTCAGCACACGTGCGATCTCGGAAAAAGTTTGTGCTGGATCACCGAGTGAATTTCCACCTGGCTTGAACCATAGCTCGTGAGGACCAAGAATCCAGGTGACCAGATCAATAGATTCGTCGCTGGGCTCGAGCATATCGAAGTTGGTAGTGCTAAGAGTAACATTGGGTAGGCTCGCGGCGCGATTGTCATCGGCATCGCCAGTGAAACCTTCGAATGCCGCAGGATTCTGCATTACCACGACGCCACTGGACCCCACCGTGCGCGCAAGAATTTCTGTATACCAGCCACCGCCAGCTTCCAGTTCAAGCACGGCCATGCCCGCTTCGATGCCAGCGAAAGACAAAACCTCTAGTGGCATACGTCGCCCATCGTCAGCAGCCTCTTCCGCAGGACGGTCCTGATGACTAAGCGCTGCGGCAACCAGATCGGCCGATGACTGAGCACTTACACTACTGAACGCACATACAGCCGCTGAACTTACAGCGGTTACTAACCCAAATTTTCTCAATTGATACATCTTTTACTACCTCTTTGGTTGTGCCGACAAACTAATTTCTGAAGTCTTGTCTGATTTCCTAGCTCTGCCAATATAGATGCTTGTTTTCGCAAAATCTATTACTTAATAGGCCGGCAACTACGACCATGATAATGGAAATGTCGACGAGCAGCCCTTGTTCATCGTCCGGGCTCCATCACAGGCGTGTACTGTTTAACAAAGGGCAGCAACACTTCCAGAACCGGCCCAAGGGTAGGCGTGATCGCAAAGCTTGAGTTCTTCAACAAAGTCGTTGCCGATCTCGTATGTACGATGGGGTGCAGAAAGTCTCTCTCTTCGCCGTGATGTAGTATCAACGTTGCAGGTACGTCCAAGGCAGCTAACTGCTCGTCGGTCATTCCCAGCGTAGTCTTGGCATGAAAAGACGCAAGATGCTCACCAGTCCGCTTCATCGCGGCGAGAAAGTCATCCACATCCTGTTCCATGAATGCCTCTCGCAGGTCCGGGGTGTTTCGCTCCATATACGCGGCCCAGAGCGGAGTCTTGGCAACCTCCTCCATCGAGGTGAGGGTGTCATCGCTGAGATACTTTAAATAGTACTCTTGCGATAGTCGCTCAGCGGCGATCGGCCCACCGGTCAATGGCGCGATTACCAGCGCGGCAATTTGCTCGGGGTGGCGCTGCGCCAAGATCATGTTTGAGCGTGACCCAGAGGACATGCCAAAGAGTGTGGCTGGGCCGACCTCAAGGCGCTTAAGCAGCACGTGCATATCCTCAGCCTCCTCCGTAGAGAGCGGCTCGGAGCCAAAGGAAACCTCAGACCGGCCCATGTTACGCCGATCCCAAATGACTACCTTAAGATCGCTATCGGCAGCTGCGATATTGCGGGCGAATCCTCCAAATGCTCCGATCTCCCCCATTCCACCTGGGGTTACAATTAAGGGAATCGTTCCGTTCGGATTGTAGATCTCAACGTATAAGGTCATATCGCGTTCCGGCCGCAGATCGATTCTGCGAACTTCAGTAGGCACGTTTTCAGCACCCCCTTCGGGCAGCGCGTTAAAAAACAGCGGGAAGAAGGGGTTATTCGCGGCGCCCTTGAATAGAGTCGGGTCTGGGTTATAGTTTGGGTCGTTGATATCAATTGCAGCTTCTTCATGCTGATCAGCGAACACACTACCCATGCATAGTAGGAAGGAGGTCATTCCGATCATGAGATTCACTGAGAGTTTTCTTGGGCTTTTCATTGAGTTTCCATGGTTATTGACTGTTGACGCCCTAATATAGGACCGATTGGTTCCAAAAGAGAGCTCAATATAGGACTGACTGGTTCTAAATGCAAGCACAACATAGAATGATGCGTTACAATCAACGATCACAGTCCAATGAGAGCCACCCTACATGGCAGGCCGACCAAGAGAATTTGATATAGAAAGCGCACGCGACATCGCGATGCAGCTTTTTTGGACACAGGGCTATGAGGCGACTTCGCTTAGCGATTTACTCAACGCCATGGGCCTATCAAAAAGTAGTTTCTATCAGACCTTCGAGTCCAAGCATGTTCTATTTGAACAATGTCTGACTCGATACTCAGAGATACTTATTGGCACCATGAGAGAAGGCTTAGCCACCGCTCCCAGCTCTCTCGCTTTCATTCGCGGCGCACTGACCGGCATCTCAAAAGAAACACGCGACCCGCGGGGAAGACGCGGATGTTTGATGATGAATACCGCCGCGGAGTTTGCGCAGAGTGACCTAGGTATTGCACGCTGTGTTAAAGCAAGCATGGACGCATCGCGAGAAGTCTTCGCCGAAGCCGTAGCCGCCGCCCAAGTCGATGGAGATATCGATGCGAAGGCAAATACCAAGGCGCTAGCGGATTACTTGGTTACTACCGTAATCGGTCTGAAGACCCAGGTTAAAGCAGGCGCAAGTAGCAAGCAGATTACCAGTATTGCCGAACTGTCTGTTTCCGCACTGTGCAGGATAACCTAGCAGAAACACGCTGGTGTAGAGAGCACAGCATAAGCCTCTCCAGCATTCTGCCTGTTGCGGTATTGCCTAAAGCCGGCGATCAATTTACTCTGGCTCTCTCTATCTTCTATCTCACTGGACAATAAAACGAATGAAGTCCGCAGCTACAGTCCTGCACTCGCTCGCACTTAGTCTATTGATAGTCAGCAGCGCGCTGACCTCCCCTGCCGCCGCGCAGGATAGACTGACCACTCTTGTTGGCAACGGCAGCGTGATGTTGCACACGCCAAACGGTGGGGAGTTGCTGAGCATCAATCCGGATAACTCATTGATACCGGCCTCACTGCTCAAGATCCCTCTGGCGCAGGTGAGCCTGAACACTCTAAGCGAAGATTACCGCTTCGAGACCCATTTTTATCGAAATAGTGATGGCGACCTGCTGATCCGAGGACTAGGTGACCCATTCCTGGTCTCCGAGGAGATCGGCCGTATTGCCGATGTGCTGGCTGAGCGCGGGCTGGAGCAAATCCAACGTTTGGTGGTCGATGACTCGGGCTTCGAGCCTAATCCGGACCTACCCCTGGAACAGAAGAGCAGCCAGCCCTATGCCGCTAGAAGCAGCGCACTTGCGGTGAATTTCAATACGGTAAATCTGGCATGGACGGCAGAGGGCAGTCTGATCTCAGCGGAATCTCAGACTCCCTTAACCCCGCTCGCCCGCAAACTCGGCGACCAGCTCTCTCCTGGGAATACGCAGCGCATCAATCTTGGCGAAGACCCAATCATCGGCCTGCAACAAGCGGCACAATTGTTTCAACTCTTTCTACAAAAGTCAGGTATCACAGTAAGCGATGAAAATTTCTATCATGAGGCGGTGACGGACGAGTGGACACTGCTCTACCGACATTCCAGCTCCCGCTCGCTGCGCGAGAATCTAGACGGTCTACTGCGCTATTCCAACAATTTCATTGCCAATCAACTGTTTCTCATAGTAGGCGCACAAAGCAGCGGCTACCCTGCCACGGTCGAGGCCTCCCGTGCGGTCCTGCAGCAGCAGCTTGCAAGCTTGTATGGAGAGGATTTTGGGCGCGATCCACAGTCACTGCTTATGTTGGAGGGCTCCGGCCTTTCTCGGGCACAGCGCAGCAGTGGCGCTGCCATGATGCGCATCCTAGAAATCTTCAAGCCCTATGCCGACCTGCTACCCGAGGTGGATGGAGTGCTGCGCAAGAGCGGCACCCTCACCGGCGTCTACAATTTCGCCGGATACATACCCGGACCCGACGGCTTGTATCCCTATGTGATTCTGACAAACCAGGCGAGCAACAACCGAGCCGAGATTCTGCGGATTTTGCGCAATTTGGTGGAATAAAAGGGGTCGGAATAAAAGGGGTCGGAGGGAATATGAAATGGCGATATCGACTTTCGATACACTGAAGTTTGTGCGCCGGCTGGAAGCGGCAGGTGTTCCTGCACAACAGGCCGAAGTGCAAGCTGAAGTACCTACCGAGGCATTTAACGTGAATCTGGACGCACTGGTTACCAAAGATTATCTTGCGGCTCGCTTTGCCGAACAGAACACCAAGATAAACAGCAATCATCGGATCTTTGTCTGGACTCAGGCCGTCATCATGGCGGCGGTAATTTTTCCACTTCTTGAACGCTGGTTGGCGTTCGGATAAACCGACTGACTGTCGCAACCAGGGCTCAGGCCACTTACTCGCGGCCCGCCCCCTATTCACTTCCGCTGAAATTAACCTGCGTATAACAGGCTGTAGCCGTACTCTTGGGCGCGAGTCAGCGCCATGACACCGGCGGCCACAAGCCTGCCCGGCACGGTATTGGCCTTAAGCTCCTCGTAAACAGCCCCTATCTCCTGACCAGTCGCAGGACCAATCTGTGACGATAGAAACTGGGTAGCGGCATCACAGATCGCTATTTCCACACCAAGCTGACGCACGCTGTCTATAGTGTTACCGAAGTTCGGTGTAGTCAGGCCATAGCCCGCTGTCTGCATTAGATTGATACGCGGCGCGGCATTGGTGTTGGGGTCTGCGATGCCGGTGACCGTGTGGAAGATCTCGCCATATTTCGTCCACATCGCGTCATTGAAGGCAAAAGGGGTGGAGAAGTGTCGATAACAGACGATCATTGCCAGGCTGGCCTCCTCACCGGCATAGGCGCCGATAGTGGCGTTGTTGAGATTGGAGGCATAGAGCAGCGCTTCGGCTCCACCTCTGCCGGTTGAGGTGTCGATGAAAATACGGTGATTACCGGGCAGTTCTTCCATCCAGGCGTCGATAGCGTGACGGGAGGCCTGAAAACCACGTCTCCCCTGACCCTGGGCATTCGCCGCTACCGGAGTGATCAATGTAGCGCCGGCTACTGCTGCCCCCATTCCCAGCAGCATGGAGCGCCGCGTGTTCATATTGTCGTTGCCTTCTTTCATGATGAGTCTCCTATTATTCTCTATTTTTATTAGCCAAAAATAGCCAAACACCTGAGATTAATGGGGTCGGAGGGATTTATTTTTGATCAATCAGCTTGTTGATTGATCAAAAATAAATCCCTCCGACCCCATTATATTTTTATTGCGAAACTGAGCCTATCGCTTCGGCCCCTGCTATCGATACTTCTTCATCCTGCAATGCCCGCACTCCACTGGTCGCAACGGCCCCGATTAGCTGACCGTTTTGATAGACCGGCACGCCACCTGCAAACGTGACGCCACCTTCGATTTCCTCGATATCGCCTGCTGCAACTCCGGCTCCGTATTCGCCAGAAGTGAGGCCCGTCGCATTCACTACCAATGCTTTTGAGGTCGCAAAAGCGAAGGTGCGCGCCCCTGCTCCATCCAGGCGCCTTAACATCACGGGATTGTTATTCTGATCGGTGATTAGAATAGTCACATTCCAGCCCTGCTCCCGGGCGTAGGCTTCGGCTGCCACCATGGCTGTGGTGGCTAGCTCATAGGTCATACGACTGGGATCATCTTCTGCCCCCTGGGCAAATACCAGCGCTGATGAAAAAAGAAAAAGAACGGTCATTACATATTTGTGGAATCTACTCATCATCGTTTACAGCCTCTTTCCAGATTTAAGATTGATTCTTAGGATAGTTGAAATGCAGAAGAATAATAAGGGATAGAACACATTATAGGGACGGTTACTGGTCTGAGAGATAGAGCTTATCTCGGCTTTTTGGCTACAGGATGCGACGACATGGACTAACTAGTCTACTCTACAACTGGACAATTCCATGCTTCGGGGATACTTTATTCTTACTAACTCGAGGGCTTGGAGAATTGAGATGATGCGGGCATTGAGAATTGGCTTACTGGGCGTCATAGCGCTAGTTCTGCTGTCACTGGTGACGCTACGCGTGACTGGCTTGGAGCCCCGCTACATCGATCCCAGCAGCGAAGCGTTTGTGGAGAGTGGCCGGACCGCCTGGCCTGGCTTGTGGCTAACCGGGGAGGTCGTGCGTGAACCGGTTGCGAATTGGGACTGGACACGCGATGTTAATGACCCAATCCGCGGAAACTCGATAATGCTCGAGAGCCGTACCTGGTATGGGATTCCACACTCCGTCACCATCAACCTTGTCCCCCGCGGCGACAAACTCTATGTCAGCGGAAGCGAGCAGGGTTCCAGATTACAGAAGCAGTTCCCCAACTCAAAAGCGTGGTGGGCCAACATCGAACGCGACCCACGGGTCCGCATGAAGATCGACGGAAAGATCTACGAAATGACGGTCGCACTGATGGCCGATAGAGCCGAAGTAGCAGAATTAATTGGAAGAGACCCTGTCTCGAGAGTAGTTACTGCAGACGGGAAGGAACAGATTACGGGGGTGCGGCACTATTGGCGCGTTTACCAACGAAATATTCCAGAATATTAGCCAAGAAGAGATAGACTGAAACGCAACTTACACCTTACTTCACTGCCTTGTAGTGTAGGCAATACTTTACATTCTCAATAACAATAAAGAGTTCATCATGCATACATTCAGAACCTTATCCCTATCGTTACCAGCACTGCTTCTTGCTAGCTGCGGCGACTCTCAATCTACTAGCCCACCTGTTGCTGAATCCGCGCAGCCAATAATGCTAGCTGCCGAGGCTGTTGGCGTTACCAGCAACGACATCGCCGGCAGTGTCATCAGCAGTAATGGCCCCGAGGCGGGCGTCTGGGTAATCGCCGAGACTCATGACTTGCCGACTCTTTATTCCAAAACGGTAGTCACCGATGAGCAGGGGCGCTACCTGATTCCAGATCTGCCCGAGGCGGACTTTGAAATCTGGGTGCGCGGCTATGGCTTGGTGGACTCCCCACGCACCAATGCCAGCCCGGGGCAGAGTCTGGATCTGATTGCCGAGATCGCACCCGATGCTGCCGCCGCTGCTGAATATTATCCAGCGGGTTATTGGTATTCCCTTTTAGAGATTCCGGAAGCTCATGAGTTTCCGGGTACCGGGCCTGACGGCAATGGCATAGGCGTGGGTGTGCTAACCCAGGATGATTACATCCGCCGCGTCACCAATGGCGGCTGCGTGGTCTGCCACCAGATGGGCAACGCCGCTACCCGCAGCATCCCCGATATGTTCTCGAATCTGGAAACGAGTTTCGATGCCTGGAATCGACGTGTGCGCTCCGGGCAGGCTGGCGCCTTCATGACCAGAACATTAGCTGGAATGGGTGATCGAAGAACCCTTGAGATGTATGCCGACTGGACTGACCGTATTGCCGCCGGCGAATTACCCCCGGCGCCTGCACGCCCCCAAGGGCTAGAACGCAATGTGGTGATTACACAATGGGACTGGGCTGACCCCACGGCCTATCTGCATGATCTGGTTTCCACCGACCGCCGCGATCCGACGGTGAATGCCTATGGCAAGATTTACGGCGCATTGGAAAACAGTGCTGACTATTTGCCGGTGCTGAATCCTAGCGCCCATAGCACCGACCAGATTCCGGTATTCCCGGAAGACCCAAATTACGACGGCGCAGCACAACCTGCCATGGCGACCTCTCCCTACTGGGGCGACGAGGAGATCTGGGATGCGGCAACTACGGTGCACAATCCGATGATGGACAGCGACGGCCGGGTCTGGATTACCTCCCGCGCTCGCGACCCGGGCAATGTGCCAGCGTTCTGCCAGGAAGGTTCGGATCACCCTTCCGCCCAGGCGTTTCCTCTGGGCCGTTCCGGCCGCCATCTTGGCGTCTATGATCCGAGCAGCGACACCTACACGCCAATCAACACCTGCTTCGGCACACACCATCTGATGTTCGCTGAAGATGCAGACAATACGCTGTGGACCAGCGGTGGTGGCTCTGCGGTGGGCTGGCTCAATACCCGTGAGTTTCTGCAAACCGGCGATGCCGCGGCGGCGCAGGGCTGGACACCTTTCATTCTCGATACCAACGGCAATGGCCGCCGCGATGACTACGTGGAACCGGATGCCGATATAGACCCTAACCTCGACAAACGCATTAATTCAGGCCTGTATGCCGTCGCTCCGGCAGCGGATGGTTCGGTGTGGGGTTCCAACCTCAGCTATCCCGGCGCTATCGTGCGGGTCATGCCCGGAGACGACCCCAACACCACTGCCTTGACCGAGTACTATGAATTACCGCTGGATGAAGAGGGTAATGCGATCGAGGGCTTCTCTCCCCGAGGCATGGATATAGACCGCAATGGCATTGCCTGGGTGGCTTTGGCTAGCGGGCACATGGGCCGCTTCGATCGTAGCCAGTGTCAGGGGCCTCTCAATGGGCCCACGGCCACGGGCCAGCACTGCCCTGAAGGCTGGAGCTTTTTTGCCGAACCTCTACCTCAGTTCAAGAACATTCAGCAGTCGGGAAGCTCCGAGGGCAGTTATTACACCTGGGTTGATCAGTTCGATACGCTGGGGCTAGGTTCTAACACCCCCATCAACACCGGCAATCAGTCCGGCAGCCTGTTAGTGCTCAACGACGACGAATGGGTGCGACTGACCGTCCCCTACCCCTTGGGTTTTTACACGAAGTGGCTGGACGGACGCATCGATGACCCTGATGGCGATTGGCAAGGCCGAGGGCTGTGGGCCACTATCTCCAGCCGCGCACCTTTTCATATGGAAACCGGCGCTAACACTACCAGCAAGGTCTATCACTTTCAGATGCGACCTAACCCTCTGGCGAACTAAAAAAATTAAAGGGATCAAATTAAAGGGGTCGGAGGCCTCCGACCCCTTTTGTTCCTTTTATTGCTCGCGCAATGCCTCAAACTCGAAGCGCAGTGTTACTTCGTCGCCAACCAGATTGTCTGCCACACCGTAGTCCATGCCCCAGAGACTGCGGCTGATCGT
>CAJQHM010000110.1 GCA_905478195.1 uncultured Pseudomonadales bacterium | reverse complement strand
ATCACCCCATACCACTCGACCCTGCTTCTCAGGCAGCGGCAGGCGCGACTCTTAACCATGCCGTCTCAGATGGAGAAGCTACCGTTAACTCGGTTGCTGTGCAGACATATGCCGAGCTGCACTGCATCTCCAATTTCACTTTCCTGCGTGGCGCCTCCTTTCCGGAAGAGTTAGTGGATAGAGCAGACTCCTTGGGGTACAGCGCTATTGCGATTACCGATGAATGTTCGCTGTCGGGTGTGGTTAAGGCGCATATGGCAGCGAAGGAACGGCGCATTAAATTAATCGTCGGAAGCGAGTTCGTCTTGCGCGATACGCTAGTCGATGTTGCCGATGAGAGGAGAACCAGCGATATAGATTACGAATTGCGAATCATATTGCTAGCAGCTAATCGCAAGGGCTATGGCGAACTGAGCCACCTAATAACGTGTGCGCGCAGACGAGCAAAGAAGGGCGAGTATCTAATCGATAGAAAATTGTTAGCGGATAATTTTCCCAGCGACTGCATGTTGCTGTGGGTTCCTGAACATAAACATCCAGACGCCTGTATCGAATCACAGGCCAGCTATTTGCGGGCTCTATCATCAGACAAGTTATGGATCGCCGCTGAGCTACTTCTAAGGGGCGACGATCGTGTAAGGTTGGGTCGCCTGCAGAAGTTGGGGGAGCGCTTCGCCATCCCCCTTTGCGCCGCAGGGGGTGTCTATATGCATGAGGCCGAGCGTCGCATCGTGCAAGACACGCTCACAGCAATACGTTTAGTTAAGCCCCTGGCAGAAATTGGCTTTGCGGCGGAGCCAAACTCGCAGAGGCATCTGCGCCCTATAGAAAAATTACGGAAGCTATTCCCGGCAAAGTTACTCGAAGAGACGCTCGCTATAGCCAATCGCTGTGATTTCTCTCTGGATGAACTTCGCTATGAATACCCCAGTGAACTTGTACCGCAGGGGTATACCGCACATAGCTGGCTTTGGCAGCTAACCAGAGAGGGTATTAAGCGGCGCTGGCCGCAAGGAATCTCAGAAAAAAATAAAAAAACAATCGAACACGAAATGAGACTAATTAAGGAATTAGCTTACGAACATTTTTTCCTGACGGTGCATGAGATTGTCTGTTTCGCAAACAGTAAAAATATCTATTGTCAGGGGCGTGGTTCTGCCGCTAACTCTGCAGTTTGCTATTGTCTTGGCATAACCGAGGTCAGCCCCGATCACGCACAGCTTCTCTTTGAGAGGTTTCTCTCTACCGAACGCAAGGAGCCGCCGGATATAGACGTCGATTTTGAGAACAGTCGGCGCGAAGAAGTTATCCAGCATATCTATGAAAAATATGGGCGTCATCGTACGGCAATAGCGGCGACCGTTATTACCTATCGTTCGCGCAGTGTCATACGCGATGTAGGTAAGGCGCTGGGTCTCGAAGAAGAGCTGATAAATCGTCTGGCCAAGTCTATCTACTGGTGGAGTAGTGACCTGGAGGAACAGTTGTCCGATTCTGGCGTCGATTACAGCGATCCAAAAATTAAAACATTGCTATATCTTGCACAGTCCCTGATGGGCTTCCCCAGGCATCTGTCACAGCATGTAGGAGGTTTCGTGATTAGCCAGGGCTCGCTATCCCATCTGGTGCCCATCGAGAATGCGGCCATGGCTGGCCGAACTATCATTCAGTGGGATAAAGACGATCTGGAGTCTCTTGGCCTGCTTAAAGTCGATGTGCTTGCGCTAGGTATGTTAAGCGCGATTCATAAGGCGATCGATCTGGTTAATAGTTATAGCAGCGAAGAGATTGGCATGGACAAGATCTCTCAGGAAGAAGACGCAGCTGTCTATGACATGATCTGTGAAGCCGATACGGTGGGGGTTTTTCAGATCGAGTCCAGAGCCCAGATGAGCATGTTGCCCAGGCTAAAGCCTCGTAACTATTATGATCTGGTAATTCAAATAGCGATCGTCAGGCCGGGCCCCATACAGGGCGATATGGTGCACCCTTATCTGGAGCGGCGTAAGAACCCTCGCAAGATAAAATACGAAAGCGAGGCGATAAGAGAGACGCTAGAGCGGACACTGGGGGTGCCCATCTTTCAGGAGCAGATCATGAGGCTCGCCATGGTGGCGGCCGGATTCACAGCCGGCGAAGCCGACCAGTTGCGTCGAGCCATGGCGGCCTGGAAGAAGAAGGGAGGTCTTGAGGTATTTCGCGATAGATTAATCTCTGGCATGAGTGCCCGTGGCTATAGCGAAGAGTTCGCCCTGCGCATCTATAGCCAAATTAAAGGATTCGGAGACTACGGTTTCCCCGAGTCGCACTCCGCTAGCTTTGCACTGATAACCTATGTCTCCTGTTGGCTGAAGTATCACCACGGCGCCGCATTCTGCTGTGCCCTGCTCAATAGTCAGCCTATGGGTTTCTATCTTCCCGCACAACTAATACAAGATGCCGTGCGTCATGGCATTACGATTCACCCTGTCGATGTGAATGAGAGTAGCTATAACTCGACTCTAGAGTTCGCCAAACATAAGCCTACGCAGCCCGCTCTGCGTCTGGGTTTCAGTCTGGTGAAGGGGCTGTCTGAAGCTGGGGCCGAAGCGATAAGTCTGGCACGCGACTCGGGGCGATTCGTATCGGTGCAAGACTTACTTACCAGAACGGCATTGAACAAGAAAGACATAGAGAGTCTTGCTGCCGCCGACGCGCTGAAAAAGCTAAGTGGAGACAGGCATCGAGCCTTCTGGATGGTCGCGGGAGCCGACAAGCCGCTATCTTTTTCGGATGGGCAGGGGCTTGCTATCGAAGACAGCGAATTCGGAATAGATGTCTTGCTGCCGGTGCCCTCCGAGGCAAATAATATAATGGCTGACTATGGGAGTACGGGGCTTAGCCTGCGCAGACATCCGGTTGCCTTGCTGCGGCCGCATCTCGATCTCTATGGCGTAGAGCGGGCCAGTGGTCTGCGAAGCAGAAGTAATGAGAGCATCATTAAGGTGGTAGGCATTGTCACTAGTCGTCAACGACCACAGACGGCCGCAGGGGTTACCTTTCTAACCCTGGAAGACGAGAGCGGGTTCGTTAACGTAGTCGTCTGGCCGAAATTAGGAGAGAAGCAACGTCCGATTGTAAGACAGGCAGTGCTGATAGGCGTCGTAGGTCATGTTCAAAGCAGTGATGACGTTACTCATCTTATCGCAAGACAGCTAGTCGATCTCAGTCACTGGTTGGGTGCAATGAACTTACCTTCACGAAACTTTACCTAGTGTGAAGCACTATTAAATATCGAAGAAAAGCGTTTCAAGATTTAACACAAGCTTTGGCTGCGGCCGCCAGTTTTCATCACGGGATACAATTAACTGCGGAATCACTTCAAGGAATAGCCACTGATCACGAATCGCTCGCCGGTATTGTGTGCCCACATAATAGTCGCTGATTCTTATGTTGGGTTTGTTGATGCCTAATATGCCGAGCTCATAACTCAAAGTCTCGAATTGCCCGAGAGAGTTATGTAGGGCAATAGTCTGGCTGAACTCGGTTTGATTGCGGTCTTGCTGATATCTTACTTCCGAAGAAAACTGCAGTATTTTTGTCTCTTCGATCTTTCGATTGAAAGAGATGTCAGTATTGTAGCCCCAGCCCTGACTCTTGTAGTGCCAGATCTTCTGACGATAGCCGGCAGACCAGTCTTCATTCATTTGTTTTTCATATTGCGACTTAAAACGATAGAACGGATCGGCCTGAATCTTATCCCGCAGACCGATAGAATGATTCAGTTGCCAGGAGCCTCCAGATTTTTGCTGGTAACTGACGCCTCCTATCGATTCTGCCGAGGCCTCAACTCCCAATACTGTACCTTCCAGAGAATTGAGTTCTGCCGCATCGGATTCAAAGATCAACTTCCAGTGTTTCGAGGTTTGGGGCAGGTCTAGGCTGCCGTCGATCTTTAGGCGTGAGTGGTAGCCTTCGAATGAGGCGGCTTGCTGGTTAAGGCGGATACGTAAGTAGGTCTCGTTCGCGTTTTCTCCAATGTTCTCACCAGATAGCTAGGCGTCAAGATTACGTCCCAGGGCTGTCACGTTTCGGGAGACTTGATCTCTCCTCCCCTCCAGCCACTGCCAGGAACTGATCTGAGGCAGCACTTCGGGTTCGGCAGCTTCTATCGAATCATTGAATGAAAAGGCAGTGGAAAGAACACAGAGGAGTATAGCGCTTCTACTACTAAGAGCTGATCCCCAGTGTAAATTTGCTATGTTAATGCTGCTCATTGATGTGTAGCCTGTGTCCCTCACTCAATAGCAGTCTGTAATAAACAAGGGCTCTAAGTATTAACGTAAATCATGGTATCGCAATTTAGGCTCCTGAGGTTATGCAAATATGCCATGCAAGTACCACTTTTTCACGCTGCCTTTCTCCTGATAGATCCATAGTCTGCTGCCGCTAGATTCTCTGGCGACGTAATAGTCTCGGCATACATCCGCTCCTGACCACCAGTGAGTCTCTATCCGTTCTGGTCCGCTTAGTATAGCGATAGGCTTGCGATAGAAGAGCCTGCCCTTGTTGATATGAAGCAGCACGGGATCTTGTAGCAGCCATAGAGGTCTCGGATTGTTAGAGACTTTCTTCACCTTGCCTATGCTGTTTCGCTGATTAGACTCATCGTTATAATCGAGTTGCGCACTGGCATGCTCTGGACAATGCTGCGCTACACTTCTAACAAATTTAATATGATTATTGCCAAGCCTGGCTTGCAGTTGTTCCATGAACTGAACAAGACTATTGTCATTTCGTCTAGAGAGTCTTGGCACGGCTTCCTTCAGTAGTGAATTACTCTCGGCAATAAAACTGTCGAACTTTATAACTTCTATCTTAATGGCAATAATCGGAGCGGGAATAGACAGTTGGCTAAAATGAGTTTCTAGCAAAAGCATGAGGTGCTGTTGTGATCTGCTTGCCTGGCGTAAGCCGATACTAACGGCGGTGCTATCGCGTTTCTCATGCAGTAAAGAAAGAATCAGATGGCTGGTACTAAGATCTCGTCGCCGTAAGAAATCACAAAGTTGTGCTAACAGTTCATCGACTATCGGCAACACTCGATCGAGGTTTTCTAATTCATAGGGAAGATCATAAGAAGTAATGAATGCCGGAGGCGGGACATAGTTGCATGTCGGCTCGGGGGCCTTTCCTAGGGCCTTGTCTAGCTGGTCGACAAATTTGCTACCAAAGCGTTTGCGCACACCGTCACTTGGCAAGCGCCAGATGTCCCTCAAATAACGAACTCCCATATTATGGAGACGCCGTCCCTGCTCGCGGTCTAGGTGCAGAACATCAGTGGGGAGCTGGCCTAGTGCAGAGCGTAAATTTTCTTTCCGATAGACCAGAGCATTGTGCCCAGATCTGGCCAACAACAAGCTGCCGCTAATAGTAGGGCTGGCGGCATAGAGGAAATTATCATCTAAATCCCACTGCCGTAATTGTTCTTCAAGCAGTTTTTTTAGTTTTTGGTGAATCGTGTCGATGCCACCAAAGTATTTCAGGCCGCTACGAACCTCGCAGGCCAATGCCTGTGGGTGAAAGCTCACATTAGAGCTGACGCTTTGAATGTGGCCGGCTAACTGGTTTAAATACTTCTTCTGCTGTGATGGGGCCAGGTTCGTGAGCTGGGGGAGAAAGAGTGCATACCATAGCTTGTTGGGCCTGATACGCCTTGCCGGTGTTCTACGACTAGCCTTGTTTGCAGTGGGCCGGTTCGCCGTTACAGTGTTGGGACTGGCGGGCAGCTTGATGACCTGAGCACCAGATTCCCTCGCCAAAGAGGGCAGAGGGAGCTGTGCCTCGCTGTCTGGATCTTTCAAGAAATTGCTCCAAACGGGTCAGGCTTGTTGGTACAGATTAATGTTCGCACTGAGAGAGCGGAAATTGCCTCTGGCCTTGATAACGGTTACCTCAGACTCGTTAAACCCTGCATTTTCGGAGTAAGAATCCCCTATTTTAAGCCGTATTGGTGATGGTGAGTGCTCACTATCATGATGCTTGAACAATACTCCCAGTGTATCTCCTGTATCCGCTGCCAGCTGTAAACGGCGCAATACCTTCGTCGGTAACCAATTCTGCCAGGCTAGAACCAAGCCACAGTTTTCGGTCTGCAGCGCCTTTTCCATGCTCCACAAGGCATCCTTGCAAGAGGTGTCCAGTTTCACCACCAACACCTGCTCGGTATTAATGCCTGCCTGAACCAAGGCGGGGGCATAGAGTAAATAGGGAGGCGATATCCATAAAATCCATTTGCCCTGTTCAACGACTGAGCGCATGAGGGGAATTAATAACTGAAGCTCACCCATGCCCCAATGAGGCGTAACGACCTCCATTAAACCTTTCTCGGGCCATCCGCGCCCGGGGAGAATTGCGTCCAGTTGCGTAAACCCGGTACTGCGACCGGTCGTGCCCTGACCTGCCATATCGCAGCCACGCCACAGTGCGGGATTGTCTTGCAAGAGCTCGTCTATATCGCTAGAGCCCCCGTCATGCATAGCGTTGCCCTGTGAGGGCTGATACTGGCTCTGGTATTGAAAATGCGTGTCGGAATGGTTTCGAATAATTGTCATTTTAAAATCGACCCAATAAGTACTGTATGTTTGTACAGCATTATAGGCAGCATTTTTTTCAGCGCAATAGAAATTTCGAATTTTCGATAATTAAATCGAGCTTCGTTAGCTAGTTAGTTGTTTTTTCAAGGAAATTAAAGCTTTTGGCAGAACAGACGTTAAAGCTCTTGAGCATTAAATGGCATGGAGACAACTATGAACAAGAAGCCAGACATGGTTATGGTAGTTATTACCCTATTTGTGGTGGGCGTGCTGGCTAGTGGTGTTGCTCATAACGCATTACTGTAGCCAATCAAACAAGTGTGACCTCTCATAGCGCCGCGCTAGCGATGCATGAGACCAGAACGAGACCAGTTCTAAGATAATCAACAAGGAAGATGAGCCAAGGATAGGTAGTAAGCTCGGTATTCCGCCCTATGCAGTATCTGGGCGGTATATTTTTTTGTCGGTGGCAACCGCGTCCAGGCGGACATCCCAGCTCTCCACCGCAAATGAATCGACTAACTGGCTCTCGTGTGCGAGACCTACAAGTAGCGGGCTGCTGCGCCGATTAAAAATCTTGAAGCTAAAGGTGCGATCGTAAAAGCCTTTGCCCATTCCCAGCCTAAAACAATCCTTACTAAACCCAACTAGCGGTACGAAAACTACATCGAAATTAGTTGGCGATATGACCTCGGATGCCGGTGGCTCCGCTATTCCCCATTTGTTAGGTAGAAGTTCTGTATTTGCATCATAGGGAGAGAAAGAAACGAACTCGGGATTATCCTGCTCGATAACAGGAAGAAAGCAGGACTTGCCTTCACTAAGAGCTAAATCGAGCAGCATCCGTGGATCGATCTCGCCGTCTGCAACTTGATAGAACGCGATGCGCTGGGCCACACGAAAGAAGTCTTGGTTTCCCAGAAGATTGAACAAGGCGACCGAAGCGGTCTCTTGCTGCGCTGGGCTCAATTTCTGGCGCGACTCGCGAAGCGAAGAACGTAGCGTATTACGAGTATCAGTCATAGAAGGATGATAACGAATTAAAGTTAAAAACTAACAAGCTTCCCGGAACACCGCTACCAAATTTGCCCTGAACCCAAAGGTTCAGGTGGTGGCACCCGCGATGCATAAGGCTTTCCGACTAGCGGACATGCACAACAACACCTATCGAGTTGCCTCCGGTGATAAAGATATCGGCTCAAGAACAATTTTTGATTGGCCAATGTTCTAGGAAGCTATCGTCACAAGTATATATCGGGCAGCAAGGATAAGGATAGTGGGGGGCTCACTAGTTTGAGTTATGAATTCGCGAAGACCCAAGCCGAACATAGACAGTGCTGTTTACGAATAGTTAGGTTCCTGAGCAAATGACACTTCCTATGCCCGGCGATCCGCCTAGTCTTAAGGCGCGTGCATCGCACGCCTGGGTAGAGTATCCCTACTCATGGGCCTGCGGCCCTGCTTGTTCGTTGGGTTACTCTGCCCAGACGAGCTCTAAGTGGTGATGTATTTACGCGAAGCTAATGGCGCTATGTAGACCCTTGCGGCATAGTTCGTAGATGCGTAAGGCTAGCGGGAGAGGAGGGATAGGGACAGCCAAAAAGCAATCAGCTGCCCCTAGTCGATACGTGAGACTAGATTTCTAGCTGCCGACTTTGGGCGATAGCGGAATCGATCTTGGCCTCTATGCCCTGAACCTGCTGTGCCGTGGCGTGGCGAGTCTCGTTGATGAGTCGGTTCTTACGTAGCATATCGTGGGTGATGTTCAGCGCAGCCATTACGGCAATCTTTTCGACGCCGTGAATATTTCCGCGGCCCTTAATCTTGCGCATATTCTCATCGAGGTAGCGGGCAGACTTAATCAGCGCTTCCTGATCGGAAGGCGGGCAATTTACCTGATACTCTTTATCCAGAATTTTAACTTGTACTGACGTCTTTTGTTCGCTCATCACATTACCCAAATAATTTCATTTAATACCGAAACTGCTCACCGACTGTTCGGCGAGAATTGACTAGGATTCGTCCATGGCCTTAAGGCGCACGAGAATAGATTCCAGTTTCGATTTCGCTTCTTTATTCTTATCCATCAATTGCTTGCGTTCAGACTGCCAGGAATTCTCTCCAGCCTTCAGGATCTGGTTTTCACGCTTCATGTCCGCGCAAAGGTCGATAAGATCATCGACTTTTTCGCTCAATGTTTGGAATCTGTCTTCACTCATCTTGCAGCTTCTCTTATTCTCGGATGGTCCTAATTCTCAATGCCCGCAACGCACTATTGGCATTAGTTTAGGATTTACATTAACAATGCCCTAACTATAGAGCCGTGTTGCAGGAGGGTCAATAATGGAATTGCAAAAATTGGTACTTGGTTCCCTTATAAGAGAGCTATATGCTTGTGCGCTAAATTTGAATGTAAGTATCTGAGGAAGAAATGAGTAGTAAATACCGTGAAATGAAGCTTCGCCGCAAAGAACTGATGGCGCAGATGGAACCGAATAGCATCGCATTGCTGGCCTCGGCGCCGCCACGTATGCGCAACGGCGATGCCGAATACCCGTATCGACAGAACAGTGATTTTTACTATCTCACCGGCTTCCCCGAGGAGCATGCCTTTCTAGCTCTGATACCGGGGCGCAAGCAGGGCGAAACAGTACTGTTCTGCCAGGAGAAGGACAAGCTAAAAGAGCTCTGGACTGGCATTCTCATGGGCCCCGATGCGGCTTGCGCGGAGCTGGGCATTGACGACGCATTTCCAATCAGTGATATCGATGACATTCTGCCAGGTTTAATCGAAGGGCGTGATCGCGTGTACTACTCTATGGGCAAGGATGACCATTTCGACAATCAGGTGATGGACTGGGTCAAAGTCATTCGGAATAAAGCGAAGATGGGAGCACACCCGCCGGGCGAGTTTCTCGTGCTCGATCATCTGCTCCATGAACTGCGGCTATTCAAGAGCGCAGGAGAGATTAAATTAATGGAAACGGCTGCAAAAATTTCAGCGCAGGGACACAAGCGTGCCATGAGCTGCTGTAAGCCTGGAATTAAAGAGTATGAGATGGAGGCAGAACTGCTCTATGCCTTTGCTCGAAATGGCAGCCGCGCTCCAGCCTATAATTCAATAGTTGCAGCGGGTGATAATGCCTGCATCCTGCACTACAACACGAACAACGCCGAGGTTAAAGAGGGAGACCTGATACTTATTGATGCAGGCTGTGAGTACGAATACTATGCATCCGATATAACTCGCACATTTCCTGCGACAGGAAAATTCACTCCCGAACAGAAAGCGATCTATCAATTGGTTTTAGATGCGCAGAACGCCGCGATAGATGCAGTTGCCCCGGGAGCATCATGGGATGAGCCGCACAATGCATCGGTGAAGGTAATTACTCGGGGCCTGATTAAACTTGGCCTGTTAAAGGGTAGAGCGAGCCAATTGATTAAGGCGGAGGCCTACCGTGATTTTTACATGCATCGGGTAGGGCACTGGATCGGCATGGATGTGCATGATGTGGGTGACTACAAGATAGATGACCATTGGCGTCTGCTTGAACCAGGTATGGTAACGACTATCGAGCCAGGCATCTATATCTCGCCAGACAATAAGAAAGTCGAGAAACGATGGCGGGGAATCGGTGTCCGTATTGAAGACGATGTGTTGGTCACCAAGCAAGGTAATAGAATCCTTAGCAAGGGTATTCCAAAGACCGTTGAAGAGATCGAGTCATTTATGGCGAGTGCGGTTCATTAGTTAATGCAGATATCGAATCCAGATAAATTCTATGATCTCGTTGTTGTCGGCGCGGGTATGGTTGGCGCAAGTTTCTGTTGCGCCCTGGAAAATCTACTGCGCGAGAGTCCTATTTCTGTGCTGGTTATCGAGGCTATTGCGCCGAATAATGGCTTAGTAAAGCAGTCTAGTTTCGATGCGCGATCCACGGCGCTGTCTTTCGGTTCAAGAAAAATTTTCGAAGAGTTTGCTGTGTGGCAAGAACTAGGAGCGGCTGTCTCTGCTATCGATGAGATTCAGGTTTCCGACCGGGGCCGCCTCGGTGCGGTTTCCTTAAGCGCGCAGGAGCAGAAAGTAGATGCCCTCGGCTATGTGGTTGAGAACAAACGCCTGGGCGAGGTTCTGAATGCCAGATTGCTAGGTTCGGATAAAATCAACCTGCTATCTCCCGCCGCGGTCTCATCGATAAAGGCTACTGAGGGAGGAATGCAGCTTCGTCTGCAGCATGGAGATAGCGATGCAATCGTTGATACCTCTCTGGTAGTTCTGGCAGACGGGGGCAAGTCTCCAGTCTGTGGGCAGCTTGGAATCTCGCAGTCGATCGAGCGTTATGATCAGCACGCACTTATTGCCAATATCGTATTCGAAAAACCGCACAATAATATCGCCTATGAAAGATTCACCGACACAGGCCCTCTCGCCATACTGCCACTGCAAGCCATCGATGGAACGAATAGAGGGTCTCTGGTATGGACTCTTTCGGTCGAGCAGGCTGCCGAGTTTCGAGAGATGAACGAAGAACAACTATTGTCTCTGCTACAGGAACGTTTTGGCTTTAAGTTGGGTAAGATAACAAATATAGGTGAAAGGTTTGTGTATCCACTGAGCCTCTCACTAGCAAAGGAGCAGGTCCGTCCTGGCTTAGCGCTATTGGGCAATGTTGCGCATACATTGCACCCGGTTGCCGGGCAGGGCTTGAATCTAGCCTTGCGCGACGCACGCGTTCTGGTCGACGTGTTAGGCAAGGCGATGCAACAGGAAGCAGCGCTCGGAGATATGAGCATGCTGTCGGAATATGTAGCGCGGCAGGAGGCAGATCAGGCGCTGACTACGCAATTCACCCACAACATCACTAAACTCTTTTCCAGTAATAATGATGCAAAGGTGTGGCTAAGGAAATTTGGTTTGCTTGCTATCGAGCTCTCACCAAGGGTTCGCCATAGTCTGGCAGAGCGAGCTATGGGCCTGAGCTAGAGCGAATAAGGAGCCGGACGAAATTGCCTTCGGCTTCAACAAAAAAGTAGATAAATCTTTTTAGATACTCGGTTACAGCTGAGTGCGAATTGCCTCGATACGTTTACGGTTGGCACCTAAATCACTGTAACCCAGGCGCGATGCCGACCGGACATGAGTTTGATTACTTGCCGAATCGTAGAGAAACTCAACATCATCAACATAGCCCATGAGTCGGCTGGTAAACTCCACATACATGTAGTCGCTTGATTGCTCGACTATATTGGCCTCGTCCAGTGCCAGAACTACCCGCTGAATCTGGGCCAGAGTCGCATCCAGAGCCGCTATCGAATGTTCCTCATCGCTCTCGAAACTCGATACGCAATTGGGAGATTCGGGACAGGGGCTCAATCGGCCGTCTCTAACGCCAATATTCTGAGGAGGTTCTCCGGCACAGGCAGTGAGAAACGGTAGCAGAGCGAGTAGTGATTTTTTCATGTGTTGAGTTCTCTAAATTCGATAGTTTTGACGGTTATGCAGAATATAAATCTACCGCATCATTAACCTATTACAGTCATGCCTAACCACTCGGCGATCAAGGCAGGTTTATCTTCACCTTCTATCTCTACAGTCACTTTGTGCTTGAGCAGGTAATGATTCGGCTTCTTCTCCTCGGCACTGACAAGTTCGAATCGCGCGCGGATCTTGCTATCAACCTTTACCGGGTTAATGAAGCGAACCTTGTCCAGGCCGTAGTTGATGCCCATTACGGCATTCTCCAGCTTAATGCCTCCATTGTCTGCACTGAGCATGCTCATCAAGGAGAGCGTGAGAAAGCCATGGGCAATCGTAGTGCCGAATGGGGTTTGTGCGGCACGTTCGGGGTCGATATGGATGTATTGATGATCACCAGTAGCATCGGCAAATTTGTTGATTCTGTCCTGGTCGATCTCCAGCCAATCTGTGACACCAACCTCTTTACCTACATAGTTCCCGATCTGATCGGCGCTAACAACATTACTCATCTTAGTTCTCCAATATCGATATAGGCTTTACGCTGCTCGCTTAAGCCACCATAGGCGGAGCAGTCTAGCAGTAAATAGGAAATCACGAAACTAGAACACGGCTAGGGAATAGAGTCTACACAGCCTATAATAGGCAACCATGGCTGTAGCACAAACAACTGAATTCGATATCGTAATCGCCGGTGCCGGAATGGTGGGGGCCAGCCTCGCCTGTCTGCTCGCCGACACCTCATTGCGTATAGCATTGATCGATCGCCTTCCCCTTACGCCCGCTAGTGATTCGCTAGAGCAACTGAGTAGCGATAAATTTGACCCCAGAGTCAGCGCGATTAGCCAGGCCTCACAGCAGCTGTTTAGGGATATTGGGGTTTGGGATGGCATCGCAGCTAAGCGAGTGTGTAACTATCAGGCAATGGAGGTGTGGGACGCTGAAGGTACCGGCTCAATCAGTTTTTCAGCGACCCAGATAAGAGAACCCGAATTAGGCAGCATCGTGGAAAATTCGATCATCACGACAATGCTGCACAACCGAATAGCACAGCTTGAGAATGTGACAGCAATTTCCCCGTTTTCAATTGATTCCTTCGAAACTATTGCAGATGAGTGGGGCAGTTGCGTGCAACTCAATGCCGGCGAAGGACAATCTATTCGCGCAGGTCTGGTGGTTGCTGCGGATGGAGCGAATTCGAAGTTAAGACAGCTAGCGCACTTCGAATGCCGTGAATGGGACTATGAACAGCATGCCTTAGTGACAACTGTGAGAACCGAGCGCGAACATCTCAACACGGCAAGACAGCGTTTCTTGGAAACAGGCCCACTAGCATTTCTGCCACTGCGCGTTGCACAAAACGATGACGATCAGCATTTTTGTTCTATCGTTTGGTCTATGTTGCCGGAGCAGGCCGAAAGGATGCTGGCTCTAAGCGAGGCAGAATTCAATACGGAGCTCTCAGCGGCGCTGGAATTTAAGCTCGGTGAGATTCAGTGGAGTGACAAACGTTTCGTCTTCCCACTCAGACAGCGCCATGCCATCGATTATGTGAAAGATAATATCGTTTTGGTGGGTGATGCCGCGCATACCATTCACCCTTTGGCGGGCCAGGGGGTAAATCTGGGCTTGCTGGATGTTCGCGCCTTAGCGGAAGAGTTGACGGGTGGTATTCAGGCAGGCAGGTCGATAGCCGATTCGGTAGTACTGGCTCGTTACCAGCGAAGGCGCAAAGGAAACAACCTTTCAATGATGTGGTTGATGGAAGGATTCAAGCGATTGTTCGCACAACAAGACCTTGGCATTCGCTGGCTGCGTAACATGGGAATGAACGCTGCCGATAAAATGACGCCTATTAAGAATCAGATGGTGCGCAAGGCAATGGGTCTGGATAACTGATTCCTGTGCCATAGTGCAG
>CAJQHM010000109.1 GCA_905478195.1 uncultured Pseudomonadales bacterium | reverse complement strand
ATATCGGTCACTATGCAGGGCTGATGTTTCTGGGGCACGAGGCAATGTCGGCAACCGATCAGGCTGTCTATGCCATGCCGCGCATGTTCGATTTTCTGGAGAGCAATGGACCCTGGAGTCAATTGGTCGAGTTTCAGAATATTCAACTGCAGACGCTGCGCGACCAAGGCGAAGTTAACTTCGCAAACCTGGGCATTACCCCATTCCTTGTCCCTCACAGAGACGAGTTCTCGGAGACCGTAGGCTACGAGATCGCGGGCCCGAACAAAAAGGCGGTGTTCATTCCAGATATTAACAAGTGGTCGGCCTGGGATAGAGACCTAGTAGAGGTGGTGAAGTCTGTCGACTATGCCCTGATAGACGCATCCTTCTATGCCGATGGCGAACTACCCGGCCGCGACATGTCCCAGATTCCGCACCCCTTCGTATCGGAGAGCATGGTAGCACTGAGTCAGCTGTCTAAGGAGGAGCGCGGTAAGGTCTGGTTCATTCACTTTAACCATACCAACCCACTACTGGACGCAGATAGCGAGGAAAGCAATTTCGTAAGATCCGAAGGCTTCAATATCGCCGTTGAAGGTCAACGACTGCCCCTGTAGTTTGATTCACGAATAAATATATCAGCAGCAGACGACGCTTACGCTCCTAGCCAGCCGCCTGAGAGAAGCGGCAAAGCAGCTACCAATTATTGCAGGCGGATGAGTTTCGATTCGTGAGGCTAGACGGTCAAGCTAGGCAAACGAGTAACGAATGATGAATTCCCACCTATTAGCATTCCTTCGAGTATTGATTCTTGTCGTTTTACCTGTTCCAGCTTATGCACAGTCTTCTTTCTCTCACTCTGCTCTAGATGGCTTTGCGTTCAGCTATTCAATCATTGAAGTAGAAACAGGCTAAATTGAATTACTTGAATTGGCACGAGGCGATTTCCTTTCAGAGGCAACTTCAAATAGAGGAATCTTCTATGCAACGTGGATAGCAAAAGACAAACCTCTGGACGCTCCCTTTGCTGCATTATCCAATAATCAAATGGGATTAATGCTCGCATGGAGTAACAAAACGTTAAAGCTAGTTGAGACATTCAATGATGCACTTCAATCAATAGATGGCGTGACAATAGTTTCAAGCCGACTGTTCGAAGCTGTGTATCTACCAGCTAGATTGGACGTACCGACTACGGTCGGTTTTTATGTTCATCGGGAAGAGAAGTACAGTCTTGAAGATGTCCGTGATGCTGTACGCCTAAGCCAAGAAGCATGGATAACTTTGGAGCCCCACTGAGGCGTATTGATAATCGGTCTATTTCGAGAGCTTAGTAGTTCTTCGGAGGCCGTCAACTTAAATAGAATCACATGGTACCCTAATTATGATGCATGGCTTGAAAGGCATGAGCACTTTACAACATTGAAAAATATTCGTCTGCAGCCGACACATAACAATCCAATTGAAAAAAGCATACTACGCAAACCTATATTAAGAACGTTAGGTTTCCAATGGAGTAATGAGATTTGCAAATTAGAGAAGCAAGCGATGTGGATTTTGATGCGATATGGCCCATCTTTCACGAGATAGCGTCAGCTGGCGAAACCTATGCTTACGATAGAGATATTACTAAATCTGAAGCTTTTAAGCTCTGGATTAAGTATCCACAAAAGACATTTGTTTTTGATGACGACGGAGAAATTCTAGGAACATACTACATAGTCAAAAATCATTCAGGCCCTGGAGATCATGTTTGTAATTGCGGATATATGGTTTCTTCAAAGGCCAGAGGAAGAGGTCTCGCCGCGTCTATGTGCAAGCATTCTCAAGAGATAGCGAAAGAGTTAGGGTACAAGGCTATGCAGTTCAATTTCGTGGCCTCGTCTAATGAAGGCGCTGTTCGACTATGGGAAAAGCTTGGCTTCGAAGCAGTAGGTAGATTACCCGATGCATTTTGCCACCCTGATCAAGGCTTCGTTGATGCGTTAGTAATGTACAAACGATTGAAGACATAGCAATCAAATCAAAATGGAAGCAACCGAGGCGCCCCTCTTATCCACGGTGTTACGTTCCTAAATGATCATTAGTGAAAAAACACTATCAACTATAATCTATTTACTCCGTTCATCGACTCGCTTGTTCTCTCTAGGCTACCAATCACCTAAAAGCTATAAAAAACCCTACGCGTAAAGTGTTCACAAAAATGATATGAGATCAGTCAGTTAGTAATGTCCGAATGTCAGTTGTAGTTGAAAAAAAGCAATAAAAAACCTATGGTAACTCTATTAATTTGACTTCAGACAGGAAGCCGCGATGCACAGACGAGATTTCTTAACCGGTTTGCCAGGCCTTGCAACAATGCCATTGATGCTGCCGCAAGCTGCGCTGGCTGCGCAGTCGGCACGCCTAAAGATCACTGATGTCCGTTTGATCAGGATCAAGCTGGTCGAAGACAAGGGCATTCTTGCCCGACGCGTCGATACTCCCCGTGGCGGGTTACACGTGCAGATTGGCAATTTCACCGTGACTGAAGTGCACACGGATCAAGGCCTGGTGGGCATCGGCCCCGGGATCCCTCCAGAGAACATCGAAGCTGTGAAACAACAGCTCGTCGGCCAAGACCCTTTCGATATCAATCAGCATGCCAAGGCGCTATATCGCCCGCAGCGCAGATGGGGCGCTTCGGTTGAGATCGCGCTTTGGGATCTGCTGGGCAAAGCAACGGACTTACCGCTCTATAAGCTCTGGGGCGGTGGGCGCGACCGAGTTCTGCCTTATGCGGCCATGTGGGGCATCGGCACTGTCGAAGACCGAGTTGAAATCGCCATTGGACTCAAAGAGGACGGCTGGCGCGCCATCAAACTGCGTTCGGGATTCAGGACGATGGAAGAGGATATACGCGTCGTAGAGCTGGTTCGGGATGCTGTGGGCGATGACTTCCATATCCTATGCGATGGCAACAAGGCACCAGGGGATGCAGACGCCAATGGAGAGGATCCGACGCTCTGGAACTTTAAGCGCGCCTACGACACGGCGATGGAGTACCAACGGCTCAACGTATATTGGCTCGAGGAGCCACTGCCCCGTTACAACTATGAGCAGTTGGCGGAGCTCAACCGACTCCTCGCTATGCCGATGGCCGGCGCCGAGGCAAACTGGGGAATCCATGAGTTCAGGTGGCTTCTTGAGCAGGGATGTTTCGACGTTCTCATGCCGGAGATAGGTGATATAGGGCCCCTAATGTCCCGTACTGTCGGGACCCTCGCGGCGGCTTACAACCGACAGGTCTCGCCACACTCGGCACCGTTTGAACGGCGCTTAGTCAATATCTGTGGAATCCACCTTATCGCGTCCATGCCAAACGCACCGATAACAGAGTTCATTCATGAACCGCCGCACGCAGATATCTTCGAGGGCTGGCAGGTCTTCGAGAACCCGCCCGTCCTGGAAGCGGACGGTCAAATTAAAGTGCCTCAGGGCCCGGGCCTCGGGGTTACGTTTAGGGCGGATCTGATCGAAAAATTCTGAGCGGATGACAGGGCATCGCAAGACCAGCGCGGAATCCTGTTCGATACTGTTCTTACTGCGACTCAAAGTGAGTAAGGAAGCAAATAAATAAAAAGGGGAGAATGAATACAGTACGGTATTTGTCCTTCCTCTGTTCTAACTGAAGGTCATTTTTTGCTATTTTTAGCAGTGCCCCCGCTTATTTCTCGCGCATAAGTAGTATTTTGTGCCATTTCAGCCTATTACCTTGTTCCGTCCTGCATTTCCCCTCGCATTTCGCCATGAAACTCTAGTATCATACCGCACCATTTTTGACCTAACTAAACAGCTAACCTTTTAACCTTTAGGCAGCACAATGACTGATTTATCACTATATAGAAACATAGGTATTTTCGCCCACGTTGATGCCGGTAAAACCACGACCACAGAGCGCATTCTGAAGCTAACCGGTAAAATTCATAAAACCGGAGAAGTGCACGATGGTGCGGCAACAACGGATTTCATGGACCAGGAGAAAGAGCGCGGAATCACTATTCAGTCTGCAGCGACCACCTGTTTCTGGCGAGATCACCGTCTCAATGTTATCGATACTCCGGGTCACGTTGACTTCACTGTTGAGGTGTATCGCTCGCTTAAAGTGCTGGATGGCGGCGTTGGTGTTTTTTGTGGTTCGGGTGGTGTTGAGCCCCAATCAGAAACCAACTGGCGCTATGCCAATGACTCAGAAGTATCGCGCATTATCTTCGTTAACAAACTGGACCGCGTAGGCGCAGATTTCCTCAAAGTTGTAGGCCAGGTCGAGAGCATTCTCGGCGCAAACCCTCTGGTCATGGTTTTGCCCATCGGCACCGAAGACGATTTTATAGGTATTATTGACCTTCTCACACGCAAATCACATATTTGGCCTGATCCGGGCAACCCTGAAAAATTCGAGATTGGCGATGTACCGGAAGACATGGTTGATCTGGTAGAGGAATACCGCGAAAAATTAATCGAAATGGCTGTAGAGCAAGATGATGACGTAATGGAGTCTTATCTTGACGGCGTAGAGCCGTCGATCGATGAAATTAAGCGCTGCATACGCAAGGGCACAATCGCTCTGGACTTCTTCCCTACTTATTGCGGATCTGCCTTCAAAGACAAAGGTATTCAATTGGTGTTGGATGCGGTTGTTGATTTTCTGCCCAACCCAACTGAAGTTGAGCCTCAGCCTCTAATGGATGAGGAAGGCGAACCCAATGGTGAACTTGCTGTGGTTTCTGAGACTGAACCATTTCGCGCATTGGCGTTCAAGATCATGGAGGACCGCTTTGGTGCCCTGACTTTTGTTAGAGTGTATTCCGGTGTACTAAACAAAGGCGATACCATTTTAAATGCATTTACAGGTAAGACCGAACGCATTGGCCGTATGGTAGAAATGCATGCCGATGACCGAAATGAGATTGATAGAGTGCAAGCCGGTGACATTTTTGCCATCGTTGGCATGAAGAATGTGCAGACAGGCCATAGCTTATGTAGCACAGATCACCCTTGTACGTTAGAACCGATGATTTTTCCAGACCCGGTTATATCAATCGCGGTATCACCAAAAGACAAGAGCAGCGTTGATAAATTGGGCGTTGCGATTGGCAAGATGGTCGCGGAAGATCCTTCTTTTCGAGTTGAGACAGACGAAGATTCCGGCGAAACCATCCTCAAGGGAATGGGCGAGCTGCACCTTGATATTAAGGTCGATATTCTGAATCGTACTTACGGTGTTGATCTGGAAGTAGGCGCACCTCAGGTAGCCTATCGTGAAACCATCACGCAGGAAATTGAAGATTCCTACACTCACAAGAAGCAGTCAGGTGGTTCCGGTCAGTTCGGCAAGATCGATTACCGTATTAAGCCCGGCGAACCAGGTACCGGCTATGTTTTTAGTTCCAGTGTTGTGGGCGGTAACGTACCGAAAGAATTTTTCCCAGCTATTGAGAAAGGTTTTCTAGGCATGATGGAGA
>CAJQHM010000108.1 GCA_905478195.1 uncultured Pseudomonadales bacterium | reverse complement strand
CAGAAAAATCGTCTCCTGTGAATTAGTCATCGGGCTGCGCGCGAACGTCGACAAATCTGGGGGCTTGCTCGACATAAGTTTCTTTGCGAGATCGATTAAGGCAACATAGTTATACTGTCGCTCCGGCAGGGCCCAGCCATCCTGCACAGATGACTGGAATCTCGCGATGGGTTGCTAACATGCAGTAGGGGTATATTCTGTGCCCTGTTTATTTGTGCCATGCTTATCTTTGCCATGCATAGTAGGCTGGTTGCGGTGAGTCTGGTTTCTTTTAAGAGGATACGATGTGAGTACAGCCAAGAAAAAACAAGGTATTGACCTATATACCTGGAATACACCTAATGGGCGCAAGGTATCTATCATGTTAGAAGAGCTTGGTCTTCCTTACTCCGTCATTCCTATCGACATCACTCAGGGCGATCAGCTGCAGCCAGATTTCTTGCAGCTCAGCCCAAACAATAAGATCCCGGCTATCGTCGACCACGATGCTGGCATTCATCTAATGGAGTCAGGTGCAATTTTACTGTATCTGGCGAATAAGACGGGAAAGTTGATTAGCCCCATGGGTGAAAAATATTGGGAGCAGATGGAATGGTTGATGCTGCAGATGGGCTCGATCGGTCCGATGCTTGGTCAGACTCATCATTTCGTCAAATTTAATCCGGGCAAGTCCCCCTATTCGGAGGAGCGCTATAGCAAAGAAAATGCTCGTCTCTACAAGGTTCTCGATAACAGGCTTAAGGGTAGGCAATATATTTGCGATGAATATTCGATCGTAGATATCGCCACATGGCCCTGGATATCTCGCTTCGAGTGGCAGCAGATGAATCTATCGGAGTTGCCTAATCTAAGGCGATGGTACATAGATATTGCTAACAGACCCGCCGTGCAGAAAGGCTATGGCGTGCCGGAAAAACTAGAAGTGCCGATGCCAGAATAGGTGCTATGAAGAGGGTGCTGCGAAGTATTCGTGAAGTAAGCCAGCAGAGCGAGTCGCGAAGGACTTGCTCTGCTGAACTAAATTTTAATCTACAAGGCTGTCGTAGATGATGTCTCTGGATACATTTCTCATATTGGCGGCACCGGGTCGTCTTTCGCCTTGCGCTTGGATCATGCCAATTAGAAACATGTCCTCTACCGGATCGACCCAGAACCAGGTGCCGGCGGCGCCAGACCAGTAATACGTTCCTGGGCTTGCTGGCGTGTTTGCCTTCTCCGGATCGTAGATAACGGCAAAGTCGACACCGAAGCCTTGTCCTGCCTGGCCATCGCTTGTCGCGGTGCCGCGCAGATTTAGCTCATCACGCAGGCTGTTAGTGCGCATTATTCTCACAGACTCAGGCGATAGAATTTTTTGACCATCGAGCTCACCCTCGTTAACCAGCATCTGAAGAAAGCGCGCGTAGTCATGTGTGGATGAAACTAAGCCACCGCCGCCCGACTCCAGACGTTCGGGGTCCAGATAGCTGGGTCGGTCCGTTCGGTGCGGCCTCTGCACTAGGCGATTGCGTTCGCTATCCCAGTTGTGCACCTCTGCGAAGCGGCTTACGTCTTCGGCTTTCACATAGAAGCCTGTGTCGCTCATGTCTAGAGGCTCAAAAATATTCTGCTGCAAAAACTCGCCAAAGCTAAGCCCCGAAAGTTTCTGCACTATATAGCCTTGGATATCGACTGATATAGAGTACGACCACTGCTCACCGGGTTGAAACAGCAAGGGAATGTCGGCGACCTTTTCAATAAGCTCATCAAGATCTGAAGAGGCGAGCACTTCTTTCTCGCGAAACGCCGTGTTTACCGGATCGTTCCCGCTTAGGCCATAGCCGAATCCTGCGGAGTGGTTAAGCAGCTCGCGCATATTCGGTTCCCGCATCGGAGAGATCAATTCCATATTACCGTCGTCATCATAGCTGCTTATGATGCGCAGGTTCGCCAACTCTGGCACGTGCTTACTAACTGGGTCATCGAAATTCCATAGACCCTGTTCGTGAAGCATCATCAGAGCGACACCCGTCACCGGCTTGCTCATGGAATAAATACGAAAAAGAGAATCCATCTCCATGACTGCCTGATCGTCGACTCTGGCCAGGCCAGTTGTCTCAAATGTCGCGACCTCGCCATCTTTAGCAAGCAGCCAGACCATCCCCGCTACATCTTGATCGGCGACGATCTTTTCCATGGCGGCATCGAGAGCCTGAATACCTTCCTCGGTAAACCCGGCCGCCGCTGCGCTGGATTCCTGCTGAGGCCATGTGTCTGCCTGTGCGCCCGTGATAATCGAGAAGCTGACTGCGACTGTCAGCAGCGATCTCTGCCAGCTGTTCAAAGTAGACTTGTTCATGTTCCGCTCTCCGCGTGTTCTTCAATGTTGTTGTGGCATGTCCTGGCGGCTGCTGACTTATCTTGGATGAGAGTCATACTATGGAAATCCGCGCAGGAGGCAGATATTAACCCTCTTGCGCGGTCTATTGCTAGTGTCTAGCCCTGCTGAAAATTAGTGCTTAATTGGCGGCGAGCGGCGACCGAATTGGCTATGTTAGAACGGTACTCTCGATACAAAGTCTTGTTTATCTTGACCGCTCTTGTGGAAGGCCAAAGAGTCCAGGCACTGGCATCTTGGTTCTAATCCGCCGCATACTCCAAGGGCAGGGCTGTGGTGTATTTTATTTGCTCCATGGCGAAGCTGGATGAGACATCGGACAGGTCTGTGGTCTGCACGAGTTTCTTATAGAAAGTATCGAAAGAAGGAATATCCGGGACAACCACCCGCAGCAGATAGTCGGACTCACCGGCCATGCGATAGAACTCGACCACCTCGGGAAACTGATTTACTGCCTCCGAAAATTTAGCAAGCCACTCCCAGTTGTGCTGGTTCGTCTTGACGGCGACGAAGACATTGACCCCCAGGTTTAGTTTGTCCCGCGCCAGCAAGGCGACCCGCTTGCGGATTACGCCGGATTCCTCAAGGCGCTGGATTCTGCGCCAACAGGGAGTGGTGGAAAGGCCCACTCGTTCGGCGATATCCGCCGTAGAAAGCGTCGAATCCTCCTGTAAGAGTATAAGTATATTGCGATCTATCTTATCCATAGAATAAAAAGCCATAATAATTACTAATTTAAGTAATATATTCTAAAATAAAGCGGAATAACAGCAAATACGCAAACGGATTTCTCCGAGACTTTGCTATTCTCCACCCCATTAAGCCTATTCGCAGTGAAGGGGAACTAACAGATGAAATGGAATTCGCACTTAAATAGCGTGGATGAAAGCTATTTCCAGCATATGCGACATGCGCTTAGCTTTGCATTGGAGATGACAGTTGGGGCGTTCTGCTGTCTGGTTCATGCCTTCTTCCCCTTCCTATGCGAAAGCGCCGGCAGCCAGATCGTAAACAGGCTGTATGACCGTATGGTAATTAATCGCGCAAAGCTCACTGCCCGTGACAGCGATGCCCAGCGTCCTACTGGCGCCCAGCCCGAATTAAATTGATTCTCCACAGTTATTGATGAAGCCTTATTACGCGGCTCGGTACTGACAAGTTAACTCTCAATCTGCCAGTATTCCGCCCATGACTCATTCGAAAATGTACCAACGCCACAGATTCCCGCCTGAAATCATTCAATATGCCGTATGGCTCTATCACCGATTCTACTTGAGTCACCGTGACGTAGAGGA
>CAJQHM010000107.1 GCA_905478195.1 uncultured Pseudomonadales bacterium | reverse complement strand
CTCGGGCCAGCGACAACAGACAATATGATCGAGCACATCGACTACATCGTTGGCCGCATTGGCATCGACCATGTAGGCATTGGCAATGACTTCAATCATGGTAGCGGCATAGATGACTATAACGATGCCAGCGAAGCGATGAACCTCACCGAGGGCTTACTAGAGCGCGGCTATTCCGAAGAAGACATCCAAAAAATCTGGAGCGGGAATTTCCTGCGCATTCTAGACGCCGCGGCTGGAATTTAGCACAGCTTTTCTGCGCTTTTTAAAGCATGGACTTGGATACCATTAGCTTTTATTCTTGCTATCAGCGTCATTAGATTACTAAGAAGAAAGGAACAATCAATGAAATATTTAGTCACTCTTCTCACAACTGTAGTTGTGACGATTAGCTCACTCTCAGCCTCCGCCGAGACAAGCCTTTTGTTCATAGGCAACAGCTTCACCTACGCCTACGGCTCAGCGGCAAAATTCTATCGCGCTGACTCTGTGACCGATCTCAACAACGAAGGTATTGGTGGTGTCCCCGCATTGTTTAAGTCTTTCGCCGACCAGGCTGGCTTGGACTACGATGTTTATCTCGAGACTAGAGGTGGCAGCGGATTGGACTTTCATCTCGAGAACAAATTAGGCGTCATAGGACGGCGTCCCTGGGATAGAGTTGTGATGCACGGCTTCAGTACCCTGGATAGCAGCAATCCTAATAATCCGGCCGTACTCATCGATACCACGGCGCAGATGTCGAACTTTCTACAGGAACTTAATCCCGACGTTGAAGTGTTTCTCACCGCCACCTGGTCTCGTGCAGACCTTGTCTATCAATCCGACAGCCCCTGGAATGGAACGCCTATAGAGCAGATGGCGATAGACGTGCGTGCCGGGTACGATGCAGCCGCTGCCGGTGCTGATGCGGTTAAATCGGTAAACGGTGTTGGCCAGGCCTGGACACGAGCCATGGAAAGCGGCATCGCAGACCCCAATCCCTATGATGGAATCGACACAGACCTAATGGACCTTTGGACCTGGGATCACTATCACGCGAGCGACTATGGCTATTATCTCGAGGCATTAGTCGTCTTTGGCAACCTCACCGGACGCGATCCGCGCTCGCTGGGTGACAACGAGTGCTCCGGCTTCGAACTGGGCATGTCTCGACAGCAAGTGAGGGGGCTTCAGCAGGCCGCCTATGAGCAGCTCGCTAGCGAGGGCCGAGTAACAGCGGCTCCTCTCATATTGCCAAGACCCGTTCAACCTCAACCCTGTGTTGCTGTGCGATAACCTTAAGATACCAAGATAATAGGCTGTCGCCTCAGCCTATCATCTCAATCCTAAACTCAAGAACTAGCCGAGAATCATTATGGCCTCCAAGTCACTACTCGTAACTGCTGCGCTGCTAGGCCTTGCCGCCGGCTCATTCAATTGTGCAGTTGCTCAGGGTCAGACCCGGCCCAATATTGTTCTCATACTCGCAGACGACCTTGGCTTCACGGATATTTCCCCATTTGGCAGCGAAATCGACACGCCTAATATTGCCGAGCTTGCAGCCGCTGGCGTCTCCTTTACCAATTACCATACGGCAGGCAGCTGCGCTCCGGCGCGGGCCATGCTGCTAACCGGCGTCGACAGTCATAGAAACGGCGTACCCAATATTCCAGAGGCGTTACCCCCTGAACAGCAACAGTATGAAAACTATCAAGGCGTGCTCAATGACAAAGTCGTAACACTGTCTACAATTCTTCAGGACGCGGGTTATCACACGTACATGACTGGCAAATGGCACTTAGGTCATACGCCTGAATTGTTACCTTCTTCAAGAGGCTTCGATCGCACCATTGCCATGGCGGATACCGGTGCGGACAATTGGGATCAGCGTCCCTACCTGCCAATCTATGAGCAAGCCAACTGGTATGCCGACGGTGAACGACACACACTCCCAGACGATTTTTATTCATCAAAGTATTTCATCGACAAAACAATCGAATTTATCGCAGAGAATGAAGCGGATGACGAACCTTTCTTCGCCTACGTGCCATTTCAAGCCGTGCACATGCCAGTGCAGGCTCCCAAAGAATTTTCAGATAAATATGCTGGAGTGTATGACGAGGGCTGGGCAGTAATGCGAGAGAAAAGACGCCTTGCTTCCGAGGCCGCCGGCGTCGTTCCGCGCAATACCGAGGCGATAGTTACTCCTGGCACAATAGAATGGGACAGCTTGAGTGAAGAACAAAAAATTCATCACGCCAGACGTATGGAAGTCTACGCCGGAATGGTCGATGCGATGGACATGCATATTGGCCGGCTTATGGATTACTTAAAAGAAATCGGAGAATTCGAGAACACAATATTCGTCTTCACCTCTGACAATGGCGCCGAAGGCTCCAACTTAATCGGGGTAAATGGACGCGCAGCTCTGGGAATGGGAAATTGGTTCGATAGAGTGGGTTACAACTCGGACCTGGAGACTCTAGGCGAGGCAAATTCTTTTAATGCAATAGGGCCGAACAATGCGACAGTAGCCGCCTCCCCTCTCGCCTACTATAAATTCTACGCCAGCGAAGGTGGCCTGCGTGTGCCACTGGTTATGTCCGGCCCCGGTATAAACAAACAGAATGAGAAGACCGACGAGTTCGTCTTCGTCACCGATCTTGCACCTACCCTTCTTAGCCTGGTAGATCTTGAAGCACACGACGGCAACTGGAAAGGCGACTCCATCGAAGAGATTATTGGTAAGGACTTTTCTGCGTTTTTACAAGGCGGCGAATCAGATATTCACAGCGTGTCTGAAGCAATCGGCTATGAGCTGGGCGGCAACCGCGCGCTGTTCAAGGGAGACTACAAGTTGGTCTTCAATCGCAGCGCCGTTAATGACCAAAATTGGCATCTGTTCAACATCAAGACAGACCCCGGTGAGGCGCGCGATCTAGCGCAGATCGAACCCGAGCGCTATGCAGAAATGCTCGCAGACTACGAGGAATACGAGAGTAACAACAACGTGCTACCCATGCCGGAGGGCTACATTCAGCGTAGAGAGATCTTTCGCGGCGTTCAATTTAACTAAATGTTTCTGGGGCGCTAGAGTACGAACTGAATCCAATATTCGCTGCTAATAAACACCAAGGCTAGACAAGAACTTGCGGCAAACACCGAAGCCTTCTTCCAGTCCAGTCCGCTCTCTTCACAGCAATCACCGTCACGCACCGCGTTGCCTGCAAAAAACAAACTGCGCCCTGCAAATGCGAATGCAAGGAGCGTAGCTGTGATTAAGAAGGCTTGATATTGCTCAAAGAGCATCAGCTTGCTCATCCATGCGCCGCTTACACCCGTTGTCAAGAGCACTAGCGGACCTATGCAGCAAATGCTCGCCGTGAGCGATGCAGCTATCCCCCCAGCTATTAGGTGGCGATAATCAGCTTTTGACTTTATGAATTTCAAATTTTACCTCTATACACGAGCGCGAAGTTTTTCTGCCAACCACCTTTAAGGTTTTCTAACAACAGACGGAAAACCAATATTCGTGGTGGCAGCTACTAGTAACGACTTATCGATTTCCTCGCTGATGAAAATCACTGTTGCTGTTTCGTCATCTAGATCTACTTCAACCTTTCTGACGCCTTGAACTTTCTGTAGTGAGTTGCGCACGGCAACAACACAACCGACTCAAGTCATATTTTGCACATCGAGAACGACGGTTTCTTCGCCTCGCTGCAAGGTGTCAGCCATATCAGCATTTGCAATGTTCGATAATAAGAACAACACCGCTATAAATGTCATCTCAATTGTATTGCGGACAAATGATCTAAAATATTTCATAGCTATTCCTCTTCTTTTACAGAGTCTATTCTCGATCAACTAAACCACTCCAACACAGCAAGCGCATCCAGTCGCCGCACTCGCTATAACAACTTCTGCTGCTTTGACATTTTGCTCCGCCGTTCTGCGAGTGGCAGAAGCAATAGAAGCACTTGTGTATTGGCTAGGGTCAGGCTTGGTCACCACTACTTCTTGACCAAAATAACCTGTGTAAACTTGGTATTGATGCTGACCTATATCTGTTGGCACACGAATAGTATTGGCATCAAGTACCTGCACATCGCTAATGGTTGTCCCATCACAGATAACAATAGCCTCGGCTGCGTTAGGCAAATTGGTGATCTGCCAGCTTGTAGCATCACCAACTCTTCCTCGATCGCCTGCGTACGTGCCGATGTGCAATACGCCACTGTC
This sequence comes from uncultured Pseudomonadales bacterium, assembly GCA_905478195.1. Lineage (GTDB taxonomy): Bacteria > Pseudomonadota > Gammaproteobacteria > Pseudomonadales > Pseudohongiellaceae > UBA9145. Next base: position 7,972 of record CAJQHM010000107.1, on the reverse strand, counting down.
TTTATCATTCCAGGCGCTGTCTACACCAAGACTTGGATACTCAACTCCTTCGAGTGTTGGTGCCGTGTATTTGTCGAGATGCTGCACTTTGAACGCATCTACCCAGTTGCCTTCATTTATCTCGCTGATCATCTGTTGTGCAGAACGTTGACCTCGAGGCCAAGGCTCTCCATTGTTAAACCACCATCCAAACTTATCCATGTCATCGCCAAACCATTTCGGATCCGAGTAACGCTCGGCGGCAGCGCTAAGACGTGATATTGCAGTGTGGTCGCCAAGAGCTTTAGCCATAGCCATACCGTTGGCGCTGGGAAGAATATCCTTTCTTGGGTCGCGCCAGCCTAAGGTCATGGCGGCAGCATCGTAAATCTGAGTGGCTAATTCCGGCGACTGTGGCAACAGAAAAAACGCCGAATTGATAGCGCTTGTGGCACCAGGAGTATTAACTTTAAAATCTTCGATAGGATCGTAATACAGGGTCGTCCACTCGATCTGATTCTGCGCATTGATGCCCACGTAATTGTCTCGCATGAACTGTATCCAATCCTCGAATGCGCCATGGGAATTGGAGACACCCAATTGGTCGGAGAGATACATGCCTAATCCTGCCGCCGAATTACAGATTGGCCAGATCTTGGTGTTCTCACACTGTGGCCCCTCGGGGTGATCTGTGTATTGTCTATGTAGATGTTCGACGATGCGCGGCTGAGTCCATTCGAACTTTTCGTTCTCATAGCCCGCTATCTCCCATGGCTTTTCCCATTTGTCATCACCGGAGACGTATTTGTAGATCGAAAGCAAAAGGTTCAACCAACCGCGAAAGAATAGATTACCGTCGGCACCGATAGGGTCGGGTTGAAGACCCCAAGGTTCGACACCATTCGCAGTCCAACCGGGCGAATCGTAGTTTCCGTGGACGCGTTCTGGCCATGCTTGAGAGCCTGGTGCGTTGGCTGCAACGTATTTATCCCTATCGGGACTCGGACCAATAAACGTGTTCCAATCTATAGCAGCCCAATAAGAGGTATGTCTCGTAGCCAGCTCATCCAAAATACGGGTATAGGCTTCGCGCCAGGCCGGAGTCTGGTCGGCCATCATCATAATCACGTAGCTAGAGTCAGTAAGATCGAAACGTGGATAACTCAGCATGGGCGCGGCACTGTACTGATCCCACCAGGGATGGGGGCCCTTGCCATCTTCTGTCCAGTCGATCTCTCTCAGAGGCAATTTAATGCCCCAAGGAAGCTCGATATCTTCGGAGTAGCCCCAGTCATCAGGCGTAGTGGCCTTCTGCCACATGAAGCGCATCCAACCCTTGGTACGCTCATTATGCTTTGGATAAAAACTGGGGCTATGTTTGTAGCGTGCATAGGGCTGGGTTTGCGCACCAACACAGGCACCTAAGGAGGAAGCGCCTCCGACAACTGCTGCGCCTTTTAAAAAGTCACGACGGGATTTCGTAGAGTTTTGCGACATACTATTCCTCGAATTGGAGACAGTAGATAATTTTTCTTATTTAGTCCTAATCTTTTTCTAATTGAACCTGATCGCCAATCAGTCTAGAGAATTTCTCACGTGATAGCTAGACCGTGCCGTGGTCAACAGAATCAGGCTTGAACAATACTGTTACTGCGTAGTTAAATGAGACGATGTTAATTCATGACCTGCAATCACGGCTCACTTATCTTAGTCTCTTAGCCGCTCTTGCCGCGCTCCCACTGGCCGTCAACGGCCAGGAAACTGAAGGTATTTCTCGAACCAGACATGGCTACCCCGACTTCCAGGGCTATTGGAACAATGCCAGCCAGACACCGATCGAACGCCCCACGAGTCTTGGCGACAAGCGCAGCTATACCCTAGAAGAAGCGCGGGCATTGGAATCCACTGCACAGCAATCGGATACCCAGAAGGCCGCTCCTCTAGACCCTGATCGCGCGCCCCCAGCAGATGGTGGTGTGATCATGTTTCAAGCCGATGAGAACTTCGCCAATACCCGAATCAATATTACCCAGATTAATGGCGAGTACCGCACCTCGCTCATCGTTGAGCCTGCCGATGGCCGCTATCCCTATGTAGAAGGCGGCGCAAGCAAGGATGTATTTGGCCAGTGGAGAGCCGCAGGGCTGGGCGCCTACGACGGGCCGGAGATTCGCAGTCAAATGGAACGCTGTCTCCACGTCGGCTCGCAGATGCCGCCGATGATGGCGTGGACCTACAACGCCAACTACCAGATCGTGCAGACCGAAGACTATTTTATGCTCATGTCAGAGATGGCCCACGACGCTCGAATCATACCGATCGGTACCGAACGTAGAGACAATGAATTCTCTAAATGGTTCGGCAACTCAATTGCACATTGGCAGGAAGATACCCTGGTAGTTCACACTACAGGCTTTCATCCGCAGCAATCGAACTTTTTCATGAAGTCGTCTGATCAGTTTGAGGTGACAGAGTATTTTGAACTGGTATCCGATGGTGAGATCTTCTATCGCTATACGGTGACCGACCCCGTTATCTACAAGCAGCCGCTTACACTTGAGATGCAATTGCTACGCAAGACCGATGGCGAGCAGATCTATGAATTCGCCTGTCATGAGGGCAACTACAGCCTGCCTAGTATCTTATCTGGCGCACGTCGCGCTGAGGCGGATGCCAGGGCGGCGCTGGAGAATAACTAGCTAGAGATTTCTTCAGTACTTCTGCTTTCAAATGCTCGGTCATCATTCCAGCTGTGGCCAGGCATTCTGCGCACAAAGCAATAGACCGAAGCCCTTGAGATTCCCCGCCATTTCATTCACTCTTCGTCTTTCGAAACCCAATTCAAATGCAGTCGCCGAAGGAAGCAAAAATGCCTAGATCAACTTACCCAGTATTCACACTCTTGTGCGCATTCGGCTTAGCAGCTTGTAGCCCCGAAAGCCCTGATACTGCTCCAGGCAACGCGGCTGCTGTAGAGACTGCATGTGAGCGGGCTGACTTGGTGCTCTACAACACGACTATTTATACGTCCAATGCCGATCAATGGACCGCCGAGGCTGTAGCCAGCAAAGATGGACAGATCGTTTTCGTGGGCTCTAATACTGAGGCAGAAGAGTATATGTGTGGCTCTGTTCAGGCACTCGATCTGGAAGGCAGAACCGTTTACGCCGGCTTCACCGACAGCCACCAGCACTTGGAGGGAGTAGGACGACGCACCAAGACACTAAGCCTCTTCGGCATTGGGACTCTGCAGGAAACCGTCCAGACCATAGAAGACTGGGCGGCAAATATTCCAGAAGGCGGTTGGGTTCAAGGCCGAGGCTGGATAGAACGGGAATGGACCGACGAACAGCGCTTCCTCAACAAGTATGACGTAGACCGCTTTACAGCAGATAAGCCTCTATTCATGCCCAGGGCCGATGGCGTCTCCGCCCTGGTTAATACAAAGGCGATGGAACTTGCGGGGGTAACAAGTGAGACACCGGATCCCGAGGGCGGTCGCTTCGAGCGAGAATTAGACGGCACACCAACCGGCTATGTGTTGGCGAATGCGATGAATGTGTTTCGTGAAATTCTTCCGCCAGAGACCGACGCCTATCTGAAAGACAACCTGCTGCGCGGCCTGCGTGCCAATGCCTCATTGGGCTGGACTCAGACGCAGGACGCGGGCATGTCCTATCGACTCGTCGGTCTGATGAAAGAGATTCATGAAGAGGGCAACATGGCACATCGTGTGTATGCGGCCATCCCCGTACAGGAAGCGGCGACGATGTTGCAACGCGGCCGTGAAACGACGTCGGACGATATGTTCGATGTACGCGGCATCAAGGTTTTCATAGATGGCACTCTGGGGTCTCGCGGAGCGGCGCTCATCGACAACTATTCCGATGCCGATCATAACGGCTTCATGAATAGAACGACGAAAGAAGAGTTGATGCCCATTCTTTATGCCTCACTGCGACAGGGGATTCAGATCGAAACCCATGTCATAGGCGATCGCGCGGTGCGCTCACTTTTAGACTGGTACGACGAAGCCTACAATTATGTACCGAGAAGCGAGTGGGCTAGCGAAGATTTACGCTGGCGTATGGAGCACGCGCAGATCATTCCACCCTCAGATCAACAACGCTTTGTAGAGTTGGGCGTATTGCCCTCCATGCAGCCCAGCCATGCGATAGGCGATCTAAACTTTGCCCCGGATCGCTTGGGACGCGACAGGCTCTCCTATGCCTACCCCTGGCAGCAACTGGTAGACCGGGGCCTGATGATACTCGCCGGCTCGGATGCGCCCGTCGAGGAAGGCGACCCGCGAATCGAATTCTATGCGGCTGTAGCTAGAAGCCGCCTCAATGGAACCTCAGAGGCAGGCTGGCATCCAGAATTGGCAGTGTCTAGAGAGACTGCTCTATTGATGTTAACGCTATGGCCAGCACACGGCGCATTTCAGGAGGACCTGCGTGGCTCGATAGAAGTTGGTAAGTATGCCGATTTCACCATCTTCGATAACGATATAATGACTATCCCGGTAGCCGACATACTTACCAGCGAGAATGTCATGACTATAGTCGGTGGTGAGATCACCTTTCAGAGAAATTAGCCCGAAAAGGGCATGGGGTAGCAGGGATTACAAATAAATTCCGACGACCCCATTAATTCCTCCGACCCCTTTAATTCAGGTCGGGTTGTGGAATGAATACCGTACCATCCTCAAATTCTATCTCACGCAGATACATCGTGAATTCACGCCGCCCCTTACGACCAGTCGCTTTTACCTTGGCGCCAACCTTGAGAATATCCAGAGATACACCCTGACGCTCCAGAGTCGTCCTCGCACCCGACTCTATGAGCCAGAATGTCTCCTTGCCTTGTTCGTCGGTGTTCTTGATGAGGACAGAGGCGTGGGGATTTTGAAAGCGCACTCGCTCAATGACACCATCCACAGAAATGATTTCCTGAGTGAAATTTGCATTGGTTGAGTGATGGGCACTCAATCGAAATGGAAAGCTTAAGAAACAAAGTAGAACAATAAACAATAGGTCTTTTTTCATTTTATTCTCCGCCTCAGTTCGCATTGAGCTCATCAAACCAATCGTAATTTGCATCGGTACAATTATAGTTATTCAGTTCGGTGCCATCGGCTCGCCTGAAAAAATATTCAAGCACCAGTGGCTTCTCGAATATCGACTCGTCGATATAGGTATGGGTTATATGCAGTGTCTCCCCTTCCACTTCTAAAACCTCGATCGCTATGGTGCTTGGAGACTGGGGAATACCTCGCGACGTACGAATATATCCATAGGCATGATTTCTCGACTCAATAATCAGGCTATCGCCTTCAATGCGCGCGAAGGACGAGCCCATCTCGGGGAAAGAATCACCATTTAAGTTTCTGGTGCTGGGCTGGCTGGTCAATTCAGATTCATCACCAACTGGAATCTCTCTTCTTAGATCAAACAGTTCGTAGCTAATCCTTACTAGCCCATCGGTCTGCTCTATCTTAATTGGCGCATTGGGATTTGCCCAAATTCTGGAGGAACTCGCCGGCGTGCAATAGAGACTCGGATCATCTGAGAGCAGATCATACTCACTCTGAATTCGCTTTCCTTCAGCAGTTAGCGCTATCTCGCTCTCTGTCCCAGGACCCTCAAGCATCCAGGTTCCGCTTATAGTCGACTGTGCTAAGGTCGAGATAGAAACAGCCAGCAAACCTAATGTAAAAAATATCTTCACTAACATATCTTAAATGCCTCTGTATTTTTATTCGCAGTCTGAAACTTCGAACATCCAGATCGCGCCGCTGGTTACTGCAATCTCACTTCCAGGGATTTGTTCGCCACTTCCACCCATATACTTTCGCCCCAATTCTGCCAAGACAGGAACGACCTTCTCGGCATCGCCCATTACGCGATCGAGACACTGCTCGTAGATCTTCCCCTCATCCCGTATCAGGATTCGGTTGTCTTCTTCCAAGTAAGCCGGCCATTGCTTCCACAGTCTACCTATTGTGGAGTTCATATAGCCACTTACGATATAGAGACGTCCGTCGACTACTGGAACCCACACGGTTCGTGAAGTAGTAGGGCTCAGAGTCTGTATCTCAATTTCTTCTCGATCTTGCAGGAAGCCCCAGTTTGCGGGTGTGCTCGTTAGCTCTCCGCTACGAAATGGCCCGCCTATACTAATGGTAAACCAGGGATAAAATTCCACTGGCCCATCGTTGATTCGCATCAACCCATAGGCCAGGGCAGCGAGCAGCACGATTATTCCCAGGGCAGCAGCTACCCATCTACAAATCATTCCCAGTGCCGACATAAGGTTTATCACTCCTAGTTAAGAGAAAATCTACGTTAGAGAACGAAATACAGCAATAACTTACCGAGCATTTTTTAGCCTGACAGACTATTGCTCACATATACACTACCCGCTTCAGAGAATTGGGTCTAGCGACGCGTTTTGTCAGTGTATACCCGTTTCCAAATTTAGCTAAACAACTGCTATGAGCATGATCCTCACCGAAGTCCAGATACCAAAAAATGCCAAATTTGGCTTATTCTCTCTGCTACACGGTGATCGGCTCGGCAACATTATCGGCAGGTTCGCTATCGGCTCCCAATTCTCCGCGGTTTCAATAGCCGCCATGTTGAGCAATGATAGTTTTTGGCGTGGTTGCTGCTTTGGGTATACCTTCAAACGCACTTGTCTATGGCCAAGAGCTATTTAGTTTATATAACTTCGTATAGGTACTGTCTTATATTCTCCTAAGCGGCATAGCCTTCGTCCTGCCTTTGTACACAGTCACCGATACTCTGCGGGATGCTAAGCAAAAACGCTTGATGTCAATTAAGGAACGTTACGGGGCACTTAATCGGAAACAGAATAGCGGGGCCAATCGTCTACATGCATTGAATACAGATCAGGTAGCCGATCTGAGGGCACTGAAGGCTTTACAACAAACAGCCCGCTCCATGCAGGTACGGCCATTCGACAGCGCAAGTATAGTCAAGTTTGTGTTCGCTACAGCCACTCCTGTCATAGTAATCTTAGCCTCTATGCTGCTATTCTGACTAGCACCCCACTAACACTTCTACCCATTGCCAGGACCACAACTATGATCAAACGCTTCCTGTTATTTATTGTACTCAGTATAGGCCTTATTCCCGCCAGCCACGCGAGCGACGTCTATCGAGACTGTATTAATCTGGTGACCGACTACGCATACTACCGAGACAGATTCGATGCTATCGGATTTTCCAATCTATTCACCGAGGATGCATCCCTCAAAGTAGGGAATGGCACCTGGGAAGGCCGCAGTAATATCCGCGCTCGAATCGAGGGACTGGACAGTAGTGGTTCCATTCGCCATCTGATGAGCACAATCCGTATCCAACCGATCGATGCACTCAATGCAACGGGTGTAAGCTATGCGACCATCTATACAGCCTCTGCAGGGTCGAGTTCGACAGAGGGCTTCGCCATCATCGGCGAGTATCATGATAGCTTCGTACTAACCGATGACGGCTGGAAAATCAGCAATCGTGAGCTGAAGTCAGTTTTCTCCTATGAAGATAAATAGGCTATACCGATCAAGCTAGTATGGCTGCGCACAGAGACTATGTAGATGGCTAAAGGCATAACACGTTTCTATGGATGCGCAGCCCTTGTTCTAGCGTTGAGTTTGCTTACCGCCTATGGGGCGGAGAATGACATACAGCTCCTCACTATCGAGGGCGACCTGATCGGGCTTAGTGAAACTTTCGATAGCACAGCCGTAGATCGGCAGGACGCTGTCGGGCTGGTTCACGAATACCATCGACTACTTCCTGAAGGCCTGCGCGCAGATGTAGAGTCTCTGCACCAACAGATGCTCAAACTGATACCGGATTTTGAAGTGGCCTATGCCGCCGCCGATAGCGCAGAGATCACCCATATCATGAGTGAGATCGATAGTCGTTGGGCCAGCATTCAAGAAGTACACAGGCAGACGTATACCTTT